>JAFULU010000257.1 GCA_017483125.1 Clostridia bacterium | reverse complement strand
TGAGTAGCCGATAAATGGACATTTCCCGAAGGGAAATGATCTGCTTTCCTCCATATAAAAACCTTTCCTGATCGTGCTTTATAGTGCTTTTCCCAGCGCAGATCAAAAACTTTTCGTGTGGCTACTCATCCGTCACGCCCTTAGGGCGTGACACCTTCCCTTACAAGGGAAGGCTTTCAACGCGGAAACCCAACTCACCGACGAACCCAAATTTGACCGTAAAAAGACCGGGAAGCCTCACCGCTCCCCGGCCTTTTTCTCATATCTCACAACACTTTTTCCAATACTCCAGCGTCCTCCCGATCCCCTCGTCGGCGTCCTTCCCCCGACACTCGAAGCGGAACCCCGGGGCGCTCTCCACGGTCATGACTCCGTTGAATCCCATCTCCTGCAAGGCCTTGGCCACGGCAGGCACGTCCATCTTGCCCTGCTCCAGGAACCAATGGAGATCGTCTACGCCGTCGTTGTTGTGGAGGTGCATCTCAAAGATGGGATGCTTCTTGCTCTCAAAGGCGGCCTTGAATACAGAGCTGTCGGGAGCCTCGCACACGGGATGCTCGTCGGGGGCATGAGTGAACAGGGTCTTTCCGCTTTGGTTCCGGCCCCGCAGACGGATGAACAGGTGACCGATATCCACCAGATACCCAAAGCGGTCATTCCCCTTCAGGTGAGCGATCTGCTCCCGCTCGGTAGCGTTCAGACCGAAATCCTCCACCGCCACCTTACAATCGGGGACGATCTCCAACACGAAGTCCACGTAGGAGCCAATACCAATGCCGTCTCGGATGGGCTGGGGTACGTCAAAGGACAGCACCGAGATACTTCCGTGGGCTTTCTGCCACGCCGCGATGACATGGATCCCCGCCTCAAAGACCGCCACCGCCTCTGGGTCGTGCTTGCGTGGGAGGCAGTAATGGACGGTGAACACCACCCCCGTCTCACGGACGGCCAGAGCTATGGCGTCCGAGCTGGCGGGATCGGCGATGGCATTCACGAACTGGGCGCCGTGGACGCTCACCGAGTCCAGGCCGAGGGCGGCGAAGTAGCAGATGTTGTCCACCATAGTACGGTGGGGGTAGTGCCAGATGGCGAGGCCTTGGAGCATGACAAAGCCCTCCTTTCGGTCTTTTCTGCTTCCATTGTACCACATTACAGTGCAAAATGCAAGTTTTTTTCGCAAAACCCTTGACAAAGCCGACCGCCTGTGCTATACTGTGTGAAAATTTTTCCCGAAAGGACACGGCCATGAAGCTCTTTACCATGATGAACCGTCTGTATACCGTAGAGAAGCGCGACGCGGAGACCATGTATGGTACTCTGTCGGGCTTGTGTCGTCATACCCATTTTTCGGGAACGGTCACCTCTACCATAAGCGGATGACCCAAACGGAATATTCGGTTCATACGGTGCAAGTCGGGAGAGTTCTCGAGTTGCACCGTTATTTTATTTTCAGAAAGGAGTCCAACTGACCATGACAGTCACCATCCACCCCACCCTTCCCGCCGAAGCCGAGCTTCTGGCCACCATCCAAAAGGCCGCCTTCAAGCCTCTGTACGACCGCTACCGTGACGAAGGCAACCCCTACCTCCGCGGTCCCGAGGATATCCTTTGCCGCTTGAATCGCAATTACCGTCAGTACACGATTCAGTGTGACGGTGTGACCGTGGGCGGTATCCTCTACCGCCTGCACGGTAAGCGACGCCCCTTTGATCCGCTCACAGAGGGTGAATACTACCTCGGGCGGGTCTACGTCCTTCCCCTCTACCAAAACAAGGGCATCGCCGCCGAGGCCATTCGGCTCTGCGAGCAGGAGTTTCCCGATGCCACCGCCTACTACGTGGACTTCCCCGCCGACATGGACAAGAACCGCCGATGCTATGAAAAGGTCGGCTTTACCGATACGGGTATGGAGACCCGCACCCCCGGGGAGCCTGTGATCGCCCTCTATAAGAAAACAGTCGCCCCCTCCCACTCCAAAGAATGCGTCCGTCACCCGCAGGTATTCGCCCTGGAGGCCTCCGACCTCCCCGCCGCCCTCCCCCTCATCCGCGAGAGCTTCGCCACCGCCGCCCAAAAGCACGGCCTGACAAGGGAGAACTGTCCCGCCCACACCTCCTTTGTCACCCTGGACTATCTCGAACGCTTCTTCCCCCTCCGCCGTATGTACGGCCTGTTCGCGGGGAAGCGCATGATCGGGTACATGGCCCTGTCCGAGACCTCCGACTGCTCCTGTGAGCTGCACAATCTCTGCATCCATCCCGACTACCGAGGACGGGGCTTCGGGGAGCTGCTGGTCGCCCACGCCAAGGCCGAGACGGTGAAGCTCATCGGTCACCCGCCCACCATCCTGTGTCCCATGCTGACCCTGGGCTTCATCGACGAGGACAAGGACCTGCGGAGCTGGTACGAAAAGCAGGGCTTCGTCTACACGGGGAATCTGAAATTTGACCATCTGCCCTTTACCAGCGGGTACATGGAATGGAAGGAGATACAGACATGATCTTTGTGACCAAGACGATCACCCTGAAGGACGGCCGCGCCGCCACCCTCCGCGCCCCCGCCCTTACCGACGCCGCCGAGATGCTGGCCTACATCAAGACCTGCTGTGCTGAGACCGACTTTCTCGCCCGCTATCCCGAGGAGTACGGGGACAGTATCGAGGCCGAGGAGGCCTGGATCCGCCGTATGATAGAGTCCCCCGCCGTCCTGCCCATGGTCTGTGAGGTAGAGGGCCGCATCGCGGGAAGCTGTGAGGTGCGCTTCTTTGGGGGGATCAAGACCTCCCACCGCGCCATTCTGGGCATTTCGGTCCTCCGCGAATTCTGGAATCTGGGCATCGGCACTGCCCTCCTGAACGAGCTGATCGCCGCTTCCCGCGCCCACGGTACCGAGATATTGGAGCTGGACTTCATCGAAGGAAATACCCGTGCGCAAAGGCTGTACGAGAAGATGGGCTTTGCGATCGTGGGCTCCAAGCGAGACGCCTTCAAGCTCAAGGACGGCACCTACCTCGGGGAGTTCTCCATGCAAAAGTTCCTGTAAACAGAAAAGGGGAAGCCCCGAAAAAGGGACTTCCTCTCTTTTCATATCTCACGGTCACGGTCGTGCGGCTCTCACCGCTCCACCTCCGCCCGCTCAAACCGAAGCCTCACCGTCAACTCCTCGGGAAAGGCCTCCCCGTCATACAGGTGGATCTCCAGCTCGAAGCGGCCATCGCTCACGGTGAGCCGATTCCCGATCCACCACAGGGTTCCATGCCCCTCCAAGGCGGTCTCGGGGGACAGATACTTGTAGTTATACAGGCGGATGGCCTTGACCGAGGTGTCGAACATAGCCCCCGCCGCGTCCAGCGTCAGGGTCAGGCAGTTGCGGTCGTAGGTGTTCTTCCCGCGGGTGTAGCGGTCATAGTCAAAGGGGAATTCAAAGGATTCCACAAGGGTGATATGGGCGTCGTGAAGGCCCTTGACCCAGAACCAGTCGGGCGGGCTTTCGGGGGAGTGAGCCTGTAAATTTCGTTTTGTCACAAGGGATTTCCGATCAGGCGGTCGCCTTCGCCGCCTTCTTGCGCTTGACTCTGCGGACGACGGTGCGGACGATAAACACGACAGCGGTGATGATACCCACAATGAGCACCAGCACGATATAGGTGAAGATGTTGGCGTTCCGCAGAAGCTTCACGGGGTTGAGACTCTTGTAGACCACCTTGCGCCCGTCGGGCCGGGCGTAGCGGCTGTCCAGCTCCCCCTCCATGCTGTCCAGGTAGTCGGCGATGGCGTACCACTCCTTGAGGGGGTTGCCGTTCTCGTCCTTGACCACGTAGTTGACCAGATCCTCCACGGCGATGGGGTTGCCGCTTTCGTCGCGGGGGGTGACGGTGAGGATACCCATGGAGGTCTCCTCCACCGAGCCCAGCATCTGACCCATGTACATACCCGCCACGATAAAGTAGAGCTTGTCGTTCTCGATCTTCTCAAGGGTACCGTCCTCGTTTTGCAGCATGGCATAATCCACCTTGTTGAAGATCATGCGATTCCGGTTGAAGGAATATACCGCTCCCGACATGAAGAGCTGGGCGGATCTCATGAGGGGCTGGACCGAGGCGTCCAGCTCGATGGCGTTTTTCAGGTCCTTGCCCGTGACGTAGATGCCGATGAGCTCGCCCTCGGTGCCCACCCCCAGAGAGGCGGCGTTGAAGACGTCGGATACGGTCACGTTCCCCACGGGAAGACTTCCGCGGATGACCCCCGCGGCGGTAATGGCCACAGCCACCTTCTTCCCCGTCGCCTGCTCCACGGCCCGCTTGTAGGCGTCCGAGAAGATGTTACAGAGGGTGGACTCATGCTGGGTGGCGTAGACCTCGTCCACGGTGTCGAAGGTGTAGGGGTTGCTCACCAGCACCTGATCGAAGGTGTAGCCGTACTTGGACAGATAGTCGGCCTCCACGTCGGCCTTAAAGCCCTCCACCATGGCGGCGATGGCGGGATCCTCGGCCACATTCTCGTCAATGGGGATCAGCTCGTAGCTCTTGAGGGTGACACCGTTTCCGCTCTTCTTCAGCTTCAGCACGCCCAGATAGCGGCCGTACTCGGCGGCGGAGACGATGAGGGTACCGTTGACCTCTACAGGCTCCCGCAGGGTGGTGTGGGAGTGACCCGACACGATGACGTCGATGCCCTCCACGGCCTCAGCCAGCTCGTAGTCCTCTCCCTTGCCGCCGCTGGTGCCGCTGTGGGAAAGGCAGACCACCACGGGGTGGACGCCGTACTCGGCCTCGCATTCAGCCACACCGGCTGCCACGGCGGCCTTGGCGGTCTCAATGGGATCCTCCAGGATCATGCCCGAGTTGGGCGCGCAATCATCGGCATCAAAGCCGAAGATACCGAACAGGACGTAGTACACCCCGCCCCGCTCCAGAATGGTGTATTTCTTCACGCCATAGTTAGCGAGAGCATCCCACATGGCCTCGGAATAACCCTCCTGCCCCTCCTTGGGGGGCCAGTAGTTGGCATTGACAATGGTAGGAACAGGATCACCGCTGTCGGCGGCGGCGTTCAGCATACCAATGAGACCGCTCTGGAGATAGTCGTACTCATGGTTGCCGAAGGTAGTGGCGTCATAGCCCATGGCCCCCATCATACGCAGCTCAATGGCCGAGGTGGGGTAGGCAGTCTGGAACAAAGAGCCCATGGCGAAGTCACCGCCGTCCACCAGAATGGCGTCGGGATCCTTGGCCTTCTGCTCCTTGATGACGGTCATGAGGCGGGCGTAACCGCCGTACTCACCGCCCCCCGTCTCGTTGGCCGCGGGGAGGAGGTGGGAGTGGAGGTCGTGGGTGAAGAGGATGGTGATCTCGTCCTCGGCTGTCTCGGCGGCGGAGGGGATGACACAGAGGGAGAGGAGGGTGACCAGAACCAAGGCAAGAGCGAGGAGGCGTTGGATGGATCTCATGGCGGTTTCCTTTCGTGGTGGGTTTGTGTTTGGGTGTATCGGATGATCACACAGTGGAGTTCTTGGTTTCTTCCGCGAGGGAATCCGGGGATTTCATGCCTCGCGTGACTACCAACGCCAGCACAAGAGCCGTTGCCCCCGCCGTCAGCTTAGCCACCATCATGGCGGGGATGGCCTCGGGATTCCACCCGCCCGCGAAGGCCAGATGGTCACCGAACACAAAGGCGGCGGACACGGCGAAGGCCATGTTCAGCACCTTGCCCCGGGGGTCCATGTCCTTGACGGTATCAAAGGTGGCGATGGAATTGACCGTGGTGGTGAGCAGTCCCGTGACCGACACGGCGTTGACCCCCATTTTTCGCCCTAAAGCCAGCAGAGGGCGGTTCAGAAGCTTGGCAATGAGGTGCATCATGGGAAACGCTCCCGCCAAAAGCAGGGCGATCTCCCCGATCACCAGAATGGCGTCCTCCACGGGAGCCAGGGTAGAGATCAGCACCCATCCCGTCAGTTTCCGGAACAGGGCCAGGAGCAGACCCAGCACCGACACGGCGGTCATGATCCGCCCGAACCAGCCGAAGAGCTTGATGATGACCCTCTCGAATTTCCACAGCCCCAGGGCGATGAGCAGGGCGGGGAGGAGGGTAGGGAGGAGATTGAGCAGTACCTTCAGCGGCGCGATCCCCGCCGCCAGGCCTCCCGCGAGGATCCCCAGAGGCACCGTAATGATGCCGCAGAGGATGCCCTTGGCGGCGTAAGGGCGATCCTCGGTCCGCAGGATTCCCATGGACACGGGGATGGTGAAGGTGATGGTCACACCCAGCAGGGAGGAGCAGACCATACCGCCCAGTAAGGCCCCCTCGGGGTCGTTGGCCAGGCGGTCAGCCAGGGGCGCGCCCCCCATGTCGCAGGCCAGGAGTGACCCCGCGAACATGGCGGGATCCACACCCATGAGGTTGAACAGGGGCAGGATCACGGGGGAGAGGAGGTCGGCCAGCACGGGGGCCAGCACCATCATGCCCGTCATGGTCAGAGCAAGCGGACCCATGGTGGTGATGCCCCGCTCGAAGGCCTTGCCGAGGCCAAAGCGGTTGGAGATGATGTAGTCCACCCCGCCCGCCACGGCGAAAAGGGCGAACAGGATGAAAAGGATCCGTGAAAAGGTCATGGTATGTTCTCCGATGCGGTGTGTCGACCGTCGTTGCGTGTGTTTTTCTTTATTATACCATGACTTTCCCGATCTTGCAAGGTGTGACGGTAACTTTTTTGAGAAATACCGCGCTTGCCGGAATTTTCCTCCAATCTATTGACGAGACTCTCCTTTTGTGGTACAATACAGGTAAACGAAACCCACCCCGAAAGGAGTTTTCCCATGAAAAAGACTCTCCACATCATCCCCCACTCCCACTGGGACCGCGAGTGGTACCTCCCCTTTGAGAAGCACCGCGTGTATCTGGTGGAGCTGTTCGATACCCTCATCGACGTCATGGAAAAGGACCCCGACTATACCTACTACCATCTGGACGGCCAGTACGTGGTCATTGAGGACTATCTGGAGGTCAAGCCCCAGATGCGGGACCGCCTCATGAAGCTCATCCACGAGGGCCGCATTCATGTGGGTCCTTGGTACGTCCTGCAGGACGAGTACCTCACCTCGGGCGAGGCCAATATCCGCAATATGCTCTACGGTCTCCGTCTGTGCCGCGAGATCGGGGCCGCTCCCGTGGAGACGGGCTACTTCCCCGATGCCTTCGGCAACATCTCCCAGGCCCCCCAGATCGTGCGGGGCTTCGGCTTCGACAGCGCGGTCTTCGGCCGCGGCATCAACGACGTGGGGGCGGATAACCAGATCATCAAGCAGAACGGCATCACCAAGAGCGAGCTGATCTGGCGCTCCCCCGACGGCTCGGAGGTCATGGGCGTCCTCTTCGCGGGCTGGTACTGCAACGCCATGGAGCTGCCTACGGATCCCGACGCCCTCCGCGACCGTCTGGCGAGCATCGTGGCCTCCACCTCCCGCTTTGCCCTCACCCCCCACCTCCTGGGCATGAACGGTTGCGATCACCAGCCCATTCAGGTGGATCTCCAGCCCGCCATCAAGCTGGCCAATCAGGTGCAGGACGAGGTGGAGGTCAAGCAGTCCAATTTCAAGGACTACCTGGAGGCCGTCCGCCCCTACAAGGACGCCTTCCCCGTCTACGAGGGAGAGATCAACGGTCAGCTCTCCACCGGCTCCTGCCCTCTGATCTGCACCGCCTCGGCCCACGTGGACATTAAGCAGATGAACCACGACACCCAGCACCTCCTGGAGAGGGTGGCCGAGCCCGCAAGCCTTCTGTCCCTCATGAACGGCGGTGAGTACAAGCAGGATCTCTTCCGCTACGCCTGGAAGAAGCTCATGCAGAACCATCCCCACGACTCCATCTGCTCCTGCTCCTGCGACGAGATCTACGAGGAGATGAAGACCCGCTTCGCCAAGGCTACCGCCTGCGGTGAGCAGCTCCGCGACGGGGCGCTGGATCATCTGGCCGCCGTAGTAGACACCTCCGCCGCCGAGGGCGACCACGCCATTGTGGTGCTGTCCCTCGAGCCGAACAAGTCGGTGCTGACCGTCAAGGCCAACGTGGATCTGGACCGCGACGATCCCGCTACCGCCATCGCCATCTTCGACGAGAACGGCAACGAGGTTCCCGCCAAGATCAAGTATATCCCCAACCGGTTCACCTACACCCTCCCCAAGGACCGCTTCCGTCAGCCCCGCTACGTGAATCGCTTTGAGGTGGAGATGCAGGTGGAATCCCACGGCATCGGCTACCGCACCTTCTCCGTCAAGAAGCAGGCCCCCGCTGTCCAGACCGCCGTCCGCTACACCGATACCTCCATGGAGAACGGGTTCCTGTCGGTGAAGCTCAACGCAAACGGCACCGTGGACGTCACCGACAAGAGATCGGGCCGCACCTACGCGGGTCAGAACCTCTTCGAGGACACCCGCGATCAGGGTAACCTCTACAACTACGTCCAGCCCGAGGGCGACGTGGCCATCACCACCGCCGACTCCAAGGCCGAGATCTCCCTCCATGAGGTCACCCCCTGGTCGGTCACCTTCAAGGCCGTGGTTCCCATGGCCATCGACGCCGATATCACCACCTTCGTCACCCTCTCCGACAAGGTCGCCCGTGTGGACTTCAGGACCGTGGTCACCAACCGCATGGAGAACCACCGCCTCCGCGCCCTGTTCACCTCGGATATCACCACCGACTCGGTCTGGGCCGAGGGTCAGTTCGACGTGGTGCGCCGCGACATTCAGCCCTCCCCCGTCTGGAAGAACCCCTGCAACGCCCAGCGTGTACAGGCCTTCGTGACCCTGGAGTCGGACAATGGCACCGACGCGCTGATGGTGGCCAACCGCGGACTGTGCGAGTACGAGGTGCTCCGCGACGGCCGTAACACCCTGGCCGTCACCCTCCTCCGCGCCGTGGGCGAGATCGGCGACTGGGGCGTCTTCCCCACCCCCCTGGGACAGAAGAAGGGCACCTGGACCCTGGAGTACTCCCTCGTCCCCTACGACACCGCCAACCGTGCCGAAGCCTACCGCGAGGGCTACACCTTCGCCTACCCCGCCGTTCTGGCCGTGGGCACGCCCAAGCACGAGGGTACTCTCCCCGCCGCCGCCGATTACGTCCGCTTTGACAGCGAGTACATCCGCATGACCGCCTTCAAGAAGGCCGAGGAGCGGGACACCGCCATCCTCCGCTTCTTCAACACCCAAAGCGAGGCCGTGACCCTCACCGCTGAGGTCTCCCCCGCCTTCACGGGCGCGAGACTCACCAATCTGGACGAGGTGGCGCAGGCCGACCTGACCGTCACCGACGGCAAGCTGACCCTGGATATCCCCGCCAAGAAGATCATCACGGTGGAGCTGTATTGAGATCCAATTTCCACCAAAAAGGGCCGTCCCACGGGGCGGTCCTTCTTGTACGGTGAAAAAAACGCGTTTTTTTGAAAAAAGTGAGGGATTCCTTTACAGCTTTTCGGATTTTTGCCGACTGTATGGGTGAAGGGGTCTTTCCCCTCAAGGAAGGAGGTACGCCATGGAGCTTCGACACCAACCCAAGGCCGTTCTGAGCGACGGCGAGATCGTGGAGCTGTACTGGCAGCGGGATGAGCGAGCCATCAAGGAGACCGACCGCAAGTATCAGCAGTTTCTGTTGACGGTCGCCCACAACATTCTCCGGGACGGGCGGGACTGCGAGGAGTGTCTGAACGATACCTATCTGGGGGCGTGGAACGCCATGCCTCCCGCCAGACCCAAGGTCTTGCAGGCCTTTCTGGCCACCATCATGCGGCGGACGGCCATTGACCGCTACAAGGCGGGAAAGCGGCAGAAGCGGATCGACTCGGAGCTGACAGTGGCCCTCTCCGAGGTGGAGGAGCTTCTGACCGACGGAAGCGACCCCGCCGCCGAGCTGGACGCCCGTGAGCTGGGGCGGGTCATCAGCGCATACATCCGCTCCCTGCCCAAGCGGCGGAGGTATATCTTCATGAGCCGCTACTATATGGCGCGGCCCATTGGAGAGATCGCAAGGCTGTTGGGCTGCAGCGAGTCCACAGTAAACAAGGAAATCGCCGCCATCAAGCGGGGACTCAGGGAAATCTTGGAAAAGGAGGGGTATCCGCTATGAGAGAACAGGAATTTCTGGATGCGGTCAGCCACATCGAGGCGGACGTGGTGGAGTCCTTCGTGGCTATGGATGCCCGACTGCAAAGGAAGGCGGGGCGCTCCAAGGCCAGGGTTATCTGGACGCGGATCGGTGCGGTGGCGGCGTGCTTCGCGGTGGTACTGAGCGCGGTGCTGATCCTGCCCCTGTTGGGAGTGGGGTCACCTGAGGTCTTTGACCCGCCCTTTGAACTGCCCTTCTGGGGCGGTTCCTCCAACGAGGATCCCTCGCCTCCGCAGCATTCCTCCTTTGATTTTGACAGCTACCGGAGGATGATCCGAGACTTCAAAAAGAGCGGTCTGCTGGCGGGCTCGGATTCCATTCAGGGCATCAAGGGCAGTATGGGGGAGACCTACACAGCCTTCGTGGACAAGGTGGCGAAGGACGGCGAGTTTCCCCAACCCATGCTGAATAGTCAGCCCATCCCCTACCAGAACCGGGAGGGCTTTTCCAACATCACCTTCTTCCCCAGCGAGCTGTACGGTCTGCCCTGGGTGTGGTACCACTGTCTGGTGGAGGGGGAGCGGGTCAATATCCAGATCACCTACCCCGCCTGCAAGGGTGTGGCGGTGGATCCCGCCAAGGACGTCTCCGAGATGCTGAAGGCCGTCGCGCCGAATGCGGTGAACGTGGATAACTTTGAGGACAGACCCTCCTACAAGGCGGTGTACCTCCAGAGTATCCCCATGGAAGCGGGGGAGGTCGGCGTGCTGGTCTATGAGATCAAGAACTCAAACAAAAAGATATACACCTTCTTTGCGGGGGAGGCCCTGGTCATGGTGACCGACTACGAGGGCGTGATGACCCACCCGCTGTGGAGGCGGTTTTCCGTAGGAATGGGTGATGCCTCCGCGGAGGCAGGAGAAGATGATCTTTTGCAGGCGGGGGACGTGACGCAGGTCGCGGTCTCCTCTCTCCCCGGGGGCTACGCCTATGCCTATGGGGGCGAGGACGCGATGGCCATCGTGGATTATCTGGACAGTCTGTCTCTTCGATCAGAGTTCGAGGAAGATCCCGACGAATACGTAGGTATGACGTGGGTGATCACCGTGGATCACGCGGACGGAAGCACCGTGACCGTGTACCATTTCGGGAATATGTTCATCCGTACCGCGGACGGGCCGTGGTACAGGATGGAGTATGAGGAGGCGGAGCGCTTCGATGCTTTGTTGGATGAGCTGAACGGTGAATGATGGTTTCGGATCTATCGAACAAAAAGGCGATACCCGCTATGGATATCGCCTTATCTTTATGAGTGAAATCAGAACACGCGCAGAAGCTCCCCGTCTCCCGCGGCCATGGTGAAGCTACCCTCGCAGCTCTCCCACGCGCCCGTGGTCTTGTTGAGCTTTTGGAGGCTGCCCTCGGCGGTGACCGTGACGGTCACAGGCTCCTTGAAGTCCTTATTGACCAGCATACACTTGTCCCCCGCGAAGAAGCCCGCCACGAGGTTGCCGCCCTCAATGGAGGCATACTTGCCGTAGCCCGTGAAGGGGGTGGTCAGCTCGTCGGGGTCGCCGCCTACGTGGTAGACGGCCTCGGAGGTCATTTCCCCTTCGCCGCAGATGCCCGTGTAGAGGGCTTGGAGGTCGGCGTTGATGCGCTTTACGATCTCGTACTTCTCGCCCCGCGTGCCGTCCGAGAGGATGATGCCGTTGTGGTAGGACCAGGGCTCGGTGTGGGCGGTGCCGGGGGTCCAGTAGGTGAAGTAGGAGATGAGGGTGGAGCCGTAGGCCAGGGCGGTGAAGGCCTCCCAGCGGACCTCGGCCTCGGTGGGCCAGCGGTAGTGCCAATGCTCCACCAGAAGGATGATATCCATCCACGGGATCCCCCGCTTCATGGCGTTACCGCGGATGATCTCCAGATTATTGTAGTAGTTGGCTCCCGTGGATTCGGCGAAGAGCTTATTCTCCCAGCCGTTGCGGATACGGTTCTCGTCGCTGACACGGGCGGGGGTCAGGCCCTCCAAAGAGTCCACCTCTCTTTTGCTGAGGTTGTAGTGGTCGTAGGACAGGACGGTGGGGTGGACGATGTCAAAGTAGCCGTCGATATGCCGCTGATACCGCTGTGCAAAGCTCTCCCCCTCGGCGGGAGGAACGGCGTGGAAGGGGAGGAGGTTGATGTACTCCCCGTGCTTGGGATCGTGGGTGTTGAGGTAGTCGGCCACACGGCCCAGGGTGGGAAAGTAATCGTCCAGGGGCTCGTCCTTGATGAAGAAGCGGTTGACGGCGGGGTAGTCGGCGTAGTCGGCAATGACGGCGTCCAGCAGAGCCTCCCAGCCCTCCTCCCCCGCCAGAGCCTGTCCGATGCGGGGGTCGCCCACGTTGGCCTTGAGGTCCAGCTCCTCGCACCATTTCAGGACCTTTTTGTTGGTCTCGGGGCCGTAGCTGCACTCGATGATGTTGAAGCCCGCCTCCTTGGCCTCCAGGAGACGCTCCTTGGAGAGGTATTCGGGGCGGATGCCGTACCAGAAGGTGATGGGGTACTGTTTCATGGGGATGATCTCCTTTCTTGGTCAAAAAATGCGGGATCGGGGCAAATTCCCGACCCCGCGCAGGGTTTTTATTGGTTGGATCAGCTGATGCCGTTCTTCTTCTCGAAGGTGCGGATCTTGGACTGGAGGGCTCGGTCTACGGATTTCTGTCTGCCCGCATAGACGGCGGAGAACTCACGCTTGTTCTGCATAGCCTCGGCGAAGGACTGGAGCATAACGCTGCCGAGAGGCAGGTTGTAAGCCAGAATGAAGGAGTTATCGAAGTTATCGTGGATGATGTCGATGATGGCGGCGGCCTTCTCGTCGTCCACGCACTGCACCTGGAGGCACTCCTTGTAGTACACGGGAATGAGAATCTTGGCCGTCTCGCGGTTGAGGACCTCAACCACGGTGGAGATGAAGGCCAGATCGGTGGAGGTAGCCATGATGGCGCCCATCTCGGTGGTATCGTGGGCCGAGGTGGTGTACTTCTTATCCGACGCGAAGAGCATGGGGTAGGGCAGAACGGCGGCGTCGCCCTCCATCTGACGGAGAATGGCGTTCTCCAGGGAGCCCAGACGCTGGTAGCCGACGATGAGGCACTCGTCCTGGGTGAAGGCGGTCAGCAGATCCACGTCACCGGTGAGACCCACGCTGGAGCTCTCGTTGTTGAAGAGGGTGGACATGGCGTTGGCCAGCTGGTTGGCGCGGTCGCCCTCGTGGAGCACCACGGTGGGGTAACCGTCCTCGTCGCGGGAAATGAAGGTGGGATTACCGCTGACCGAGAAGGGGATGGAGCCGCCCCAGAACTCGGGCTCCATGAAGCCGTACTGGTCGCCCTTGTCCTTGGTACCGTTGAGATTCTTGTCGGTGTACATATCCGTGATGATCTCGTTCATCTTCTCGTAGGTCCACTCGAAATTGGTGACCACGTCGTAAAGCTCGTCGGCCTTGCGGTTGTAGTGATCCAGGTAGATCTGCTTATTGAGCAGGAGCAGATGGGCATCGCGGAGGATGTCAATGAAATAGTCGCCTGCCAGCACGTACTGGTAGCCGTCCATGAGGCGGAGGTCGTCCATGTAGTCCTTGTACCAGTAGGGACGCTCAAAGTCGAAGACGCAGTCCTCGTCCAGGACGTTGCGGAAGTTGCCCTCGATGAGCAGCTCGGCGTAGGCATAGATGTCGTTGATGACCAGATCGTACTCGTCGGTGCCCGAGGTGGTGAAGCGGCGGATGTCGGCGGCGACCTCATTGTAAACCAGATCGATCTGGGTGAACTCAAGCTCCACGCCCAGAAGATCCTCCACCTGGATGTTGCGCTCCAGCACGGCGTCGTTGACCAGACTACCGTCGGTCTCGCCGGTGCCCTCAATGAGGAAGTTGGAGTTACCCTTGCCCATGGTGGAAATGTTGGTGCTGGTGTAGATACGGAATGCGCGACCGTTGTAGTTCACGCCGTCGAAGCGGTGATCCTCCTCCACCGACTCGCCCTCGGCGTTGGTGGTGACGTCGCCGGTCTGACCGACCTCGGGACCCTCATGGGTCTCGCCACAGCCCGCGAACACAGCGGTCACGGACAGAAGCATAAGCAGAGCCAGCAGCAGACTCAGACTCTTTGTAAAGCGTTTCATAAGATACTCCCTTCAAAAGATGTGGGCATTTACTTTTTTATTATCTCATACAACTGTAAACTCCTTTGAAACGAAATTAGTACAAATTGTGAATAATATTTATTCAAAAAGCACTTGCCAAACCCCTCTTTTTTGTGGTATAATGGAGAAAACCCACAAAAAGGAGGTTCCATCCATGAAACAACTGCTGGGTAAGGCCCACGACCCCGCCTTCTGGGCAGAGGTCCGCGAAAGTGATGTGTACCGCCCCCTGCGGGAGGGCCTTTTGGAGAAATGGGAGAAGGAGGGGAGGAACCCCATCCCTGCCCTGAATTATTCGGCCTACCGCCGCTTCCACTACGACGGCGACCGCGACGAGTACGAGAAGCCCTACTTCGCCCGCCGCCGCGCCCTGGACGTCTGCGCCCTGCTGGTCCTCATCTACCCCGAAAACGAGGAGTATATGATCCAACTCATGGATCTGATCTACGCCGTCTGCGACGAGTACACCTGGTGTCTCCCCGCTCACCAGACCGAGCTGGGCAAGAACAACAACCGCCACATCGACCTCTTCGCCGCCGAGACGGGTATGTGTCTGTCCGAGATCTACACCCTGCTCTCGGACCGCCTGGAGCCCCTGATCGCCGACCGTATCCGCGTGGAGATTGACCGCCGCATCATCCAGTCCTTCCTGGATACCACCTTCTTCTGGGAGCGGGTGGGCACGAACTGGGCGGCGGTCTGCGCGGGCTCGGTGTCCTGCACCTTCATGCTCATGCGCCCCGACCTCATGCCCCGGGTGAAGGAGCGCTTCACCACCGCCATGCGGTATTTCCTGGGCGGCTTCGGCCCCGACGGGGTATGCGAGGAGGGCTTTGGCTACTGGTGCTACGGCTTCGGCTTCTTCACGGTATGGGCGGATATGTACCGCACCTTCACCGAGGGAGCGGAGGACTGGTTCAAGCTGGACAAGGTCCGTGCGGTGGCCCCCTTCCTCAGCCGTATGTACCTGACCGAGGGCTGTACCGTGTCCTTTGCCGACGCGGGGCGAACGGGGCGGTACAGTCCCGCCGTCCTTCACTACCTCAAGGACGAGTACCCCGACACGGTGGTGGTCCCCGATCCTGCCTACATGGAGATGATGGACGCCTGCGGACGGTGGTGCACCCTTCTGCGGAGCTTTACCTGGCTGAAGGCAGAGTATCTGACCCCCGCCGCCGAGGCCGCCGAGGAGATGGTCTACTACGCTCCCTCGGTGCACTGGCTGGTCAAGCGCGGGAAGGTCTACAGCTTCGCCGCCAAGGGCGGGCACAACGCCGAGCCCCACAACCAGCATGACATCGGCTCCTTCATTCTGGCCAAAAACGGCCATCAGATCCTCACCGACCCCGGCAGCGGCGTGTATACCCGTCAGTACTTCTCGGGGCCTCGCTACACCTACGTGTCCTGCGGCTCCCACGGCCATTCGGTACCCTACTTCGGCACCGACGCCGACCGTGCCGAGCGAGGCTTCTTCTACGGCTACCAGAAGGACGGCAAGCAGTTCCGCGCCCGCGACGTGGTATTTGAGGAGGACACCTTCACCCTGGACATCGCACCCGCCTACGGGGAGGAATTCGTCCGCCGCGTGACCCGCACCTTTACCTTCACCGAAAACGGCTTTACCCTGCGGGACGAGTTCGACGTGGACGGCGGTATCCCCATCACCGAGCGGCTGGTGTCCCTGACTCCCTTTGAAATCGGCGAGGGCATGGCCACCACCGATCTGGCGACCCTGGTCTACGATCCCAAACTGTATGAGGTGTCCACCTCTGTGGGGGATTTCCGTCCCGACACCCCCGTGTACTTCCTGGATCTGAAGCTCCGCGAGGGTGTAACCGCCTTCTCGGTGACCGTGACCGTCTGATTTCCCACAATACCAAAAGCCCCTCCCGTTCTCTCTGCGCTCTTAGCGGAGAAATGACAGACACTAAAAATCGGTAGAGAACTTGTTTTCTCTGCCGATTTGTGATATAATGGGGTTAACGAAAAGCCTCTCCCTTTGGGAGAGGTGGCGGCGTAGCCGACGGAGAGGGAGAATTGCGGCAGTATTCCCTCTCACCCGCTATCGCGGGAGCTCTCCCAATGGGAGAGCCTTTGGATGCGTGCAACCTTAGGGGCATGGGCTTTGCCCAAGGTCTTTGTAATACAAAGGCGAAACTGGCTATAAAACAGAACGATAAATAAGAATTTTTCGAACGCCAATCAATATTTTTCAAAAAAGGTATTGACTCTCACGCTCCGTCATAGTGTATACTTTTGTTGTGAGGTGATGAAATTGAAAATGCTAATTAAAGAATTTGCCGATTTCACGGGTGTAAGTGTGCGCACACTGC
>JAFULU010000256.1 GCA_017483125.1 Clostridia bacterium | reverse complement strand
GGCATCCACCCCGAGGACGCCCAGGGCCTCCCCGACGGTACCCCCCTGGACCCCGAAAAGGAGCTGGCCGCCCTCCGCGCCTGGGTCAGCGACCCCGCCCGCCGTGGGCGCGACAAGATCGTAGCCATCGGCGAGATCGGCTTTGACTACCACTGGCAGCCCATGGATAAGGACCTCCAGCGCGCCTTCTTCGAGGGACAGATGCAGATCGCCGCCGACACGGGCCTCCCCGTCATCATCCACGACCGCGAGGCCCACGGCGACAGCTTTGAGGTGGTCCTCAAATACCCCACCGTCAAAGGTGTCTTCCACGCCTACGGAGGCTCCGCCGAGATGGCGCGGGAGCTGACGAAACGCGGCTGGTACGTCGGCTTCGGCGGCGCGGCCACCTTCAAGAACGCCGAGCGGGTGCGGTCGGTCATCGCCTCCATGGACCTCTCCAAGCTCCTGTTGGAGACCGACTGCCCCTACATGGCCCCCGTCCCCTTCCGCGGCAAGATCAACCACTCCGCCCTGATCCCCTACATCGCCGAGGTCATCGCACCTCTGCATGGCTTGACCGTGGAGGAATTGGCCGAGGTGACGGGGCGCAACGCCGAGGAGCTGTTCGGGCTGTCCGAGGTCCTCTCCTGATCCTGACCGTCGCCTCTTTTGCACAATGCTCCGTTGAGTTTCCCTCCTATTTGCATCGCTTGACAGCGAACGGAACTTCTGTTATACTGTATGCAACGGTACCGGAATTCAAATGCAAGGAGACAATTTATGAAAGAAACCATGGGACAGATCATCCGCAGACTGCGTAAGGAGCGGGATCTGACACAGGAGGAGCTGGCGGAGCAGTTGAACGTCACGCCCCAGGCGGTGAGCCGTTGGGAGAATGAAACGGGAATGCCCGATATTTCACAGGTGATCCCGTTGGCTAATGTGTTTGGTGTATCCACCGACATACTGTTTGGGAAGGACGGCACCGACGGAGAGGCTGAAATTGAGGTGTTCATTCGTGACATTGAAAACAAGTTGAGCAACCGTCCGATGGAGGTTGCGTGGCTTGACCACTATCGGCAATGCTGTGAGGACTGTCGGAGAATGCTGGAGATCTACCCCAACAATTACGAGTTGTTGGCGTATTCGATCGGGAATATCTGCTGTCTTGTGAACGAATACCGCTCAGCGGAGGAAACAGAGGAGCTGGTACGAGAGCGGCAGACTTGGGAAAATGAGTGCGTCCGACAGGCAAATGTGATCCTTCACCACTGTACCGACAGCCGCTATCTGAATGCGGCGCACAAATGGCTGACCCAACTGTATCGGTGCATGGGAAATCCCGTCAAGGCAAAGGAGCATGCCAAAAGGATCACGGTATTCGACCCATACGAGGAGGGCGGCGACTGGTTGGCGCTGGTGTACAGTGACCTTGGAAAAGTGGAAGAAAGCCGTAAGCAATATGCGGCCAACATCTATAAGGCGCAGGAATATCTGGCGAATCAGCTCATTATGCTCGGACATTCCTGGGCTCAGGCGGGGGAATACGAGAAAGCCTACGCTTGCTACCGCCTTTATCCCGATCTGTTCGAGCGCATGGTGGGAGACGGAGAGGATGAGATCCCCTTCTGTCTGGAGCCCTGCTTCGACCAATGTGCGTTGATGTGTATGCGTCTGGGCCGCCCCGACGAGGCCATGGACTGGCTGGAAAAGATGGTACGTCATCAAAGAGTTGTAGCCGGGACCTACAATGTGATCACAGAAAGCAAGCTCCCCTATCTGTACGGTTGCGAGCTTCGTTACAACGCTCATACCTACAACAGAGCCGAGCAGTTGACCCCCACTCTGGCGTGGGCTGTATTCGATCCCATACGCGATACCGAGAGATTCCGGACCATTCTCTCCGATGCGGAGGCTTTCGAGCGAGGGGAATAACGGACGAATAAATTCGTTTGAAACCGAAAGCAAAAAAATACGGCAAAAGGTATTGACAAATCAAACCCTTTGCCGTATAATATAAGCAGAGAGGCTACCGATACGGTTG
>JAFULU010000255.1 GCA_017483125.1 Clostridia bacterium | reverse complement strand
GTCGGCGAACCGGACGGGGGAGCGGCGAGGGGTGAGTGTGGGGGCTACACCGAAATGGGGGTCGAGGGCCAGGGTGCGGCCGAAGAGATGGGTGCCGTCGGGGGTGGGGAGGGTGAGGGAGGTACACATGGCGGGAACTCCTTTTTTGGAGGAGTATGGGCAGGGGACGGGGAGAATATGCAAAAAGAAAGTCCCTCCGCGGAGAATGTGGAGAGACTTTGTAGGGGGAAAGGGGCAAATTTGGGTTTGGCGGGCTGCTTCGGGTGCCACAAACGCCTGTAGGGAGCGACGCCCTCGTCGCTCCTCCACAGAGAATGTACCGAAATGTTTCGGGTGTGAGGGCGAAACATACACAACAGCACCTTTCAGGTTGAGGAGCGACGAGGGCGTCGCTCCCTACGATTCGGTTACGCCTGATCCCACAGCCTCCCCGCCTCGCGGAGAATATCGCAGGAGACCGAGGGGATGCGCCCCAGATAGTCGGGGCCCACGTTGAGCAGGTAATTCGCCCCCCTGTCGCGGCAGAGCTTGCGGAGGCGCACCACCTCGGCGGGGGACTTCCAGTTGGTGTCGAAGGCCTTGTAGCCCCAGGTGTCGTTGAGGGTGGCGGGAGTTTCAAACAGAAGGTCAGACTGTCCGCTTGCGGACATACCGTCCTCGGGCATCTCGTTGTCCCCTGCCGAGGTGTAGTCGCCGTATCCGTTGCCGATGCGGGAGTTGACCAGGCAGGCGGGCTGGTAGGTCTTGACCATGCGGTACAGCTCGTCGGTCTGCTCGGGGGCGATGGTCTGGGGGGTGTCGAACCAGATCAGGCAGAGGTCGCCGTAGTTGGTCAGAATCTCTTTGACCTGGGGCTTGATCTTCTCCTCGAAGCAGCGGGTGTAGTCCTTCTTTGCGGTATCGGGGTAGTCCCAGTTGTTGGTCCACCAGGCCTTGTCACCGCACCAGGTCTTACCCGTGAGGTAGCCGCCGCCGTCGGGGTGGGCCCAGTCCAGGTCCTGGGAGTAGTAGAGACCGAACTTCAGGTCATGCTTGTAGCAGGCCTCGGCTAATTCTGCCACCACGTCACGGCCGAAGGGGGTGGCATCCACCACGTTGAACTTCGACACCTTGGAATGGAACATGGCAAAGCCCTCGTGGTGCTTGGAGGTGAAGACCATGTACTGCATCCCCGCGTCCTTGGCGGTCTTGACCCACTCCTCGGCGTCAAAGAGGATGGGGTTGAAGCATTTGGCCAGCTGATGGTACTCGGCGTTGGGGATGCGGAAGCACTGCTGGGCCCACTCCCCGATGTCCTCCATGCGCTGTCCCTTCCACTCTCCCGCGGGGAGGCAGTACAGGCCCCAATGGATCATCATACCGTAGCCGGCATCCTTGAACCAGGCCTTGGCAGCGTCCAGCTTGGCCTGATCGGCGGGGGTGAGGGTAAATTTGCTCTGTGACATGGTGTTTTCTCCTTATTCAATGGCGTTGCATCCCATGACCTCGGTCATGAAATAGGTGAGCTTTTCTTCGGTGGATAGGGTGGCCTCCACGGGCTTTCCTCGGAGTTTGCCGATCAGGAGCATGATGCCCCAAATGGCCAAAGCGATGAGGAACACGGGGGAAAAGAAGATCACGATGAGGACGATGCCCAGCCATTCGCGGATCCTCTCCCCTTTGGTGTCCTCCCGCAGCTTTCCGTCCTTGTGGTAGGTGCGGTAGACGACCTCACCCCGCATCTCGGTGCCGTTCTCGGTCTCGGTCAGGGTAGCGGCATACCAGTAGCCCCCGCTGTGGCCCCCCCTCTCGATGCCCAGGTCAAAGCCGTTCGGGGTGTCCTCGTAGAGGAGGTGACCGCTATCGTAGACGGCCTCGCGGAGCTTTTGCTTGAAGTCCGCTGGCGGGAGATGGGTGGTGAAGGCGAAGGTCTTATTCTTCTCGGCTTTGCTCATGGCTCACTTCCCCCGATACAGGGTATACTCCCCGCTCCGCAGAACGTCGGTGAGGTCGCGGGGAGTGCGGATGGCGCGGTCGGTCATGATCCCGCCCTTGCAGGCGTGGTCGCGGTGGTGGCAGTCGGAGCCCGCGGTCATGGCCTTGCCGTAAAACTCGGCGTAGGCCTCGGCCATACCGTTGCGGAAGGGCTCGGTGAGGCCGTTGTGGGCCTCGATGCCGAAGAGGGGGGCGGGGTCGATCACCGTCATCTTCACGCGGAAGGGGTGGGCCAGCACCACGCAGGCGTTTTCGGGGAGGATGGTCTTCAGCTCCTCCAGGGAGGTCAGCTCATTGAGTCGGGGGGCGGTGAGGAAGAACTCCTCGTCACAGCCAAAGACCAGAAAATCGTTGATGCCGTAAGGGGACTTATCAAACCGCACCTCGGCCCCGGGGAGGACGGTGAAGCCCAGCTTCTCGCCTTCATTGCGTGCCTCGTAGTAGCCCTTCAGGCGGCGGGCCATGATCTCGCGGTGGGACTTTCCCTCCAGCTCGTCGGCGAACCATTTGTAGAACTGGGAAAAGTAGTGGTCGGTGATGACCATGCCGCTGTATCCCGCGGCGCGGTAGAGGCGCACCAGCTCGGCGGCGGTGGCGTGGGCGGCGATGTCACACTCGGAGGTGTGGGCGTGGAGTTCAAAGAGGGACATATGGAATTCCTTTCAGATTTCAAGCAACGTATAAGTCTTTTCACCGTCTTTGGACGGATGAATATCGACGAACAAGTTTTCAAAGCAATTGCTATACTCGCCCGAATCGTTGCGCAAATATTCGGGGAAATAGTTGAGACGAATGTCGATCCTCCAGTCGCTTTCCTGTTTCATACCCAGAGGTATGGCAGACACTTGCTCAGCCTCACGGGGACTGCGGCTATCCATGCGGGAATCGAACAAACAGATCACTTCCCCGCAAGCAGAACAACGAACCATCACGCAAAGCTGACGGTCTCGGGGCAAGATCAGCGGAGCAAGGATACCTTTGGTCTGCTTTCCCGTATGAGACACAGTAAAGGCCTCTCCGCCGCAAGCGCAACACAAGGTCGCGGACAGAGCGGCACCGTTGTGCTCCTGTATATCAGTCAGGTTCGATAAGATACGCAAAGGTTTCATATATTCATTGCCTTTCTTGTTTTTTGATAGGTGAGAGGGCTACTCGCAAGGGGGAACACGAACCAACATTTCGCCAAACCCCGATTTAGTGTTTATTTCACCTCTTGATATGCCCCATCGTCATCCCCGCCCGCTGGGAGATAGACACCGTATCCATCCCGAACAGGGTGGTATGCAGGGTATCCTTCATGGGCCCTGCCCACTCCTCCCCGATGCACCCGCGGCCGAAGAGCATCCCCAGCACCGAGCCTACGGTGGCGCCGTTGCAGTCGGTGTCAAAGCCCGTCTCCACGGCCATGCAGATGGATCTGCCGTAGTCCCCCTCGCCGTAGAGGAGGGAGGCCGCCACGATCATGGCGTTGGAGATGGTATGGCACCAATCGTGGCCGTCGTGCTCGCTCCAGCGGGTATGGATGGCGGCGAAGCAATCGGCCTGTGCTACGCCGCTGTGGTAGCCGTCCACCACGGTCATGACGGCCTCATACAGGCGGGAGGTGGCGGGGATCTCCCCAAGGCCCCCGCGGATCACGGTCTCGATGCGGTGGGCGGGTTCCCCCTCGGTTGTGACGGCGGCCACGGCCAGCATGGCGGCTACCCACATCTCGCCGTAGATGCCGTTCTTGATATGGGAGATGGAGGCATCCCGAAAAGCCATGTCGGCGGCGGTCTCGGGGTCGCCGGGGTTGACGTAGCCGAAGTAGTCCCCGCGGATCTGGGCACCGATCCACTCGCGGTAGGGGTTCTTGTATACGGCAGAATCGGGAGGGAGGTAGCCCTTGACGAAGTTGCAGAAGGCCACCCGTTCGGCGGTGCAGTAGGCATCCTTGGGCTGCATACGGAGCCAATGGTAGGCCATATCGGCGGGAGTGAAATCCCGCCCGAAGGTCTCGATGAGGGTCTGGGCCAGCAGGACGTAATTGGTGTCGTCGTCGGGGGGCATACCGTCGGTCTTGTCCACGTAACAGGTATGACGGAAGGGGAAGCCGTACTTCCCGAAGGTCTCCTCGGTGCAATCGGTGCTGACAATGTAGCGGTGCATGGGGTAGTTGCCGCTCTCTTTGAGGAAGGGGATCAGCTCGTTTGTGCGAATGCCCTCCACAGTCTTGCCCAGCATACAGCCGCAGATGCGCCCCAGCCACGCCCCGTGGATACGGTCCAGCAGGACTTCATCGGAGGGTAGTTCCCCCTCCACGGGGTAGGGCTTGCGGAGGGCGCGGATACCTTCAAGATCGGAGGGCTCGTCGTAGGCATAGCCCTCGCGGGTGGGGGAAGTCATGACCAGCTCAAAGAGGGTATCCGCCAGCTTTTCCTTGGCGTCTATACGGTCGGCGGGAAGAGCCTCCACCGCTCGGAAGAGGTCGGCGTACTTCTCCACGTCCAATCCCTCCTCCAGGCTCTGGCGGTACTCAATACCGAGGGCGGCGGAGTACAGCTCCCAGGGATGGAGAGCCGAAAGGGTGGGGGTGGGGAGCGAGGACTTATTGGTAGCGGACATGGGGATACCTCCTGTGGCTTCGTTGCTTCTATTGTAGCAGACACCGCCCTTTTTTTCAAGTGGTTTCCGCCAAAAAAATCAAAAACAGGCGCATCCGTCACGGACACGCCTGCTCATTTCGCGTATGAAATCACCTCACCCGCCGTAGACCCCCACCCGCACCGCGCAGGTATAGGGCCGTCCGCCGCCGCCGCTGACCCGCTCAATGGTCACGCCGATGCGGTGGTCGGGGTAGCTTTCGCGGACCGCGCGGAGGACCGACACGTCAATGGTGCCCATCTGCTCGCCGCGGACGGTGAAGATCCCCACGGTCTCGGTCTCGTCCTCCCCCCGCTTGACCACGGTGCGGCAGATGGCCACGTCCCCCGCGTGAAGCTCGGAGAGGATCTTTTGACGGTCACGCCCCCCGGGATTGGCGAAGGCGGTGCCCATGAGGTGGGTGTAGAAGCTCCCCACCAGGCGGGGAGACGCCACGGGAGCTTCGGTCTCGGGGTCGGTGCCCCCGTCGGTCTCGGCTGTAGCCTCCTCGGCGGTCTCGGCCTCGGCGGCAGCGGCGGCAGGGGCGGCCACACGGACACGGCGGGGGGACAAAAGCATCACCAAGGAGGACAGGATCACGGTCAGCCCCAAGGAGATGAGGTAAATATGATTCTTCAGGCTATACCGCTCCACCAGACTCACCAGCGCGTCCAGCCCCTCCCCCGATACGGTAAAGTTGCGGGGAATGTCGTAGGCCAAAGCGACGGCGGTCAGTATAGTCAGAGTCAGCCCGCCAAGCAACAGAATCACGCCGCAGATACGCTTGAACAAAAGGCACACCCCCTTTCCTTTTCTGCCTTCATTATAGCACAGTACGGTGATTTTGTCAATCCCCCGCAAGGTTTTCTTAAAAAACACCCGCCAAAGCAAAAACGGCCGCCGAAGCAACCGTTCTTGACGTAGGTTATCCGAAGATTACTTACCGGAGGGAATGCCCATGAACAGGGTCTCCTTCTTCTCGGCAAACTCCTCGTCGGACATGCACAGGATCTTGATGCCCTGGATGATACCCATGATCTCGTTGATGGTCGCGATCACGCCGCAGGTCACGATACCCAGAACGATGCGCAGGATACCGGCCTTGGTCTTACCGGCCATGAAGCAGGGAACACCGATGGAATTGAAGATGATGGTCATAATGCCGAACAGAATTCTGTTATCCATGATAGGACCTCCTTTCCCGAAGCTTTTCATCATTATAGCATATTCAAACGGTTCTGTCAATATGACGGCGCAAAAAAGAACACAAAACCGTCACATTTCGCGCCCTCTTTCCCGTCAGATCTCCTTACCGAGGACCTTGACCGACTCCACCAGCCGCTTGGACTTGATCCACTCGTCCTTTCCGGGGCAGAGGCGGTAGAAGCCCAGGGTCGCCATGATGTACCACGCCGAGGTGGTACCCGTGTCCTCGTCTCCCGGGTAGCCGTCGGCGGTGGGCTTGAAGGTCTCGCGGGCCAATCGCTCCACCCAGTAGTCGGTCTTCTCCTGTGCGCCCACGGCGGCGAAGAGGTAGGGCAGATGGAAGGAGGGCTGGTTGGAAATGGCCATCTGACCGAAGTCGATGAGGGCCATTTCGGTCATCTCGTGGATCTCGAAGCCGTAGCCCATGACGCGGTAGCGGGGCGGCTCGGCAAGCAGGGCATCCAGCTTGGCCACAAAGGCCTCCTTCCCGCCGTGGAGGGCGGCCAGTCCCTCGGGATCGTGGGGGACAAAGAAGGAATTCTGCCAGGCCGAGCCCTCGGTGTAGTCCCCGCCCCAGGTACAGGGGTCGAAGTCCTCGGGCATCTTCCCTTCCCTGTCGCGGGGGCGGAGGAAGCCTGTTTCGGGATCAAAAAGATTCTTGTAGTTTTTGGCGCGGCGGTCATACTCCTCCACAAGCTCGGTTCTGCCCAGAGCCTCGGCCACGCGGGCGATGCACCAGTCACCGTAGGCGAAGTCGGTGGTGAGGTTTACCGACTCGCGGAAGTCGCGGGGGACGTAGCCGTAGCGGAGGTATTCCTCCACGCCATCACGGCCGTAGCGGTGGTCGGGGGCATTGTGGTTGGCGTGGTGAAGCATCCCCTCAAGCGCCGTCTCCCACACCTCGCGGGAGCCGATGCCGCTTGTCACCGCCTCGGCGATGACTCCGTCGATGAGAGTGCTGGGCATACAGCCCACCTCACCCATATTGAGGCAACGGGGGAGCCAGCCGCTGTCCCTGTAGTCATTCACGAAACCCTCCAGCATCTCGGCGAACTCGTCACGGGCGATGAGGGTGAACAGAGGGTAGACGGTACGGGCGGTATCCCAGAAGCAGTTGTCGATATAGCGCACGCCCGACCGTACCTGCCCGTCGGCGGGGCAGTAGTGGACGGGGGAGCCGTCGGCGGTCAGCTCGTAGGCCTTGCGGGGGAAGAGGAAGAGGCGGTACATACAGGAGTAGAAGGTCTTCATCTGCTCCGTGTCGGGGGTCCCGATCTCGATGCGGGAGAGCTTTTCCTCCCACGCGGCGCGTGCCCCTTCGCGGATGGTCTCAAAAGACTTATCCCCGCACTCGCGGTCGATTGCCGCCAACGCCATGTCGGGGCTGACGTAGGACAGACCCATGCGGGCCTCCAGCGCCTTCCCCGTCAGGGCGATGTGGATGCAGGCATTCTCACCCTCGCCCACGGTATAGGTGCGGTCGGGGTCCACCTGGCCCTCACCGAAGCGGACGACGATGTGGGTTCTGAAATCCACAGCCAGCCCGGGCCAGATACCGTCGGTCTCGCCGTAGAGGGTGGAGGTCTCAGCGTCGTAGCGGTAGGCGTAATTCCCCATGGTGGGCAGGAAGGACAGGTAGGTGGGGCGGTCGTCACCGCAGGTCACGCGGATGGCGGCACAGCGCTCGGTGGGGGTCAGCTCAAAGCGGCAGTTGGAGCGCAAAAAGGTGAGTGCCAGGTAGTCGGGGGCCTCCACCGTATCCCCCAGGCGGCGGCCTGACCAGGCGGCCCCACCGTTGTTGCCCACGCAGTCGTTCTGGGGGATCATGAGGACGGTACCAAAGTCCATCAGCCAGGGGCTGAACTGGTGGGTGAGGCGCACCCCCTCGGCGTACTCATGCTCGGGGTGGTAGAACCACTTGGAGCCTCCGTCGGTCTGGATGCAGAAGGAGGCCATGCCGAAGGGTGTCTGGGTCAGGGGCAGGGTGTTTCCGTAGGAGCGGCGGGGGATGGACTTGGTGCCCATTTGGGTATTGACGAGGGGTAGGTAGTTCATGGAGACCTCCTTGGTGGGTGATGGGTTCAGTATAGCATAAAATGGGGGGATTGTCAAGGTTGGGAGGAAAATTGGGGGTTGGCGGTATCTTCACGCCCGAAGGGCATATCGCGCCCAAGGGGCATATCTCGCCTTTAGGCACATCGTGCCCGAAGGGCATCTCGCAAACACTCAAAAAGGCTGGTTTCGCCTTCGGTGAGCGATCTGCGCTTCGCGCGAGATATGCCCGCTGGGTGCGATATGCCTAAAGACACGATATGCCCTTCGGGCGTGACGAGCTCCGCCCGATAAACCCACATTTGAAATCTCCCGAAAAAAATTTCCTCTCCCCCCTTGACAACGTAACAATGTTATGCTATACTATCATCGTAACAATGTTACGAAAAGGAGGCGATCCCATGGGCGACGAGAGGCTGATCTCCAAAAAAGACCTGCTCACCCGCTACGGCATATCCTACGGCGCGCTCTACCGCTGGAAGCGCAAGGGACTCATCCCCGACGAGTGGTTCATCAAGAAGGCTACCGTCACGGGACAGGAGACCTTCTTCCCCGAGGCCCTCATTTGCCAGCGGGTCGAGTTGATCCTCGGAAAAAAGGAGGACGTCCTGCTGGACGAGCTGGCAAAGGAGCTGTCGGGAGAGGCGCAGAAGGATGCATTCCTCATCCTACAGACCGAGTTCGGTGAAAAATCCTTCCGCATGAAGGACATTCGTGAAGCACATCTCGTGGACGGAAACGGCGAGACCACCGACCTCTTGGCGGTGATCCGCGGGCTTCTGTCCAACAATAAATAAGGAGGCAATTATGCATATTTCGGGTAGCGGGCACATTCCCGCAGGCGAATACAACGACAAAATTTCGGTGAGCGGCAGCGGCAGTCTGGACGGCAACGTCCGCTGTACCGCCTTTTCGGCCTCGGGCTCAGCCCATTGCGCGGGGGCCTTGGAGTGCGCCGAGGACGTCCGCGTGTCAGGCTCGGCCCACATCGACGGAGGCGTCACGGCGACCTCCCTTTCGGTGAGCGGCTCCGCCCATATCGGCGGGGATCTCACCGTGAAGGAGACGGTCCGTGTCGCGGGCTCGGTCAAGGTGGGCGGTGAGATCAAGAGCGGTGCCGTCCATTCCGCAGGGGTTTTACGGGTGGAAAAGGGCATTGAGGCCGAGGAGTTCCGCGCCGCGGGGGCCATTGATTGCGGCGGTCTGCTCAACGCCGAGACCGTGGACATCTCCATGGACGGCAACGCCCGCAGTCGGGTGGGCTCCATTGGCGGCGGGGAGATCCGCGTGTACCTCCGCAAGAGCGACAAGACCAAAAAGCGGCGTCTCCCCCTCTTCTCCCGCCTGGTAGGCCTCGGCGGCTCGGAGCTGACCGTAAACGAGCTGGTGGAGGGGGACGTCGTCGCTCTGGAGTGTGTAAAAGTCCCCACGGTGGTGGGCCGCGTGGTGGCCATCGGCGTGGGGTGCGAGATCGACCTGGTGCAGTACAGCGAGGAGGTCGAGATCGACCCCGATGCCAAGGTGGGGCGGTGCGAGAAGGTTTGAGAGTATTACAAATTGGGGTTTAGCGGTATGTTTGTGCTGACCCTTGGGTGTTGCCCTCTCACCCACCTTCGGCGGGAGCTGTCTCGCTTCGGCTCGGTCACGACACGGCTCTGACTGCCACCGGCAGTCATTCACTACCGTGTCGCCGCTTCGCTACCCAGAGGGGGAGCCTTTCGTGCCATGTTTATGAGTTTTCCCTATCCGACGAGGCTAATAGGCTCCCCCTATGGGGGTGCCTCCTCGCAAGCTCGGGCGCGCAGCGGTGAGAGGGCAAATAACGCGGGCAGGGCACAAACAAACAGTCACCCAAACCCCAATCCGCATCAAAAAAGCGGTCACCCGTACCGTTCGGCAGGGTCGGCCGCTTTTGTTATGCTCTTATTCCGGAATTCAGTCCTTCGCCAGGATATGCCTGATCACAAGCCCGATGCAATCCGCCATGCGCATAAATCCCGCGTCGTTGGGGTGAATGCTGTCCATGGTGAGATCATAGGTGTGGGGGGGCCATGCCGAAGCTGAGGCCGTCCACGAAGTAGACGTTCTTGTCCCCCCTCTGCCGCGCCTTCCTTCGGTGTTGCGGCACACGCCTTTACAACCGTCCGTTGTTTTTTTCAAAAAAAAGCGTTGCTTGACTTCACCGTCTCCGTATGCTATACTATGCTTACCGAGGCCAAGGTAAATTTGAAACCTTGAAAGGAGATCGACTATGTTTTGCGATCAGTTCAAAAAATACCGCCGCATGACAGGCATGACACAGGAGGAGGTTGCCCGTTTCCTGATGGTTACTCCCCAGGCCGTATCCAAATGGGAAACGGGAAACGGAACTCCCGATATTTCCCTGCTGGCTCCGATCGCGGATCTTTTCTGCGTGACCACCGACGAGCTTTTGGGACGGGCGCTGACAGATCCGGACAGCGCGCCCGAGGAGATCTGCCGTGTGCCGGAGGAAGCGTATCGGGAGAGATACGGCAAATGCCGCCAACATTTGAAGCACGATCCCCAAAATGAAAAGCTCCTCTTACAGCTACTCAGCATATCCGCCGAATGGCTCTCCCGGGAAAAAGACCGGCTCAGCACAACCGAAATAGCCGAATTGATTTCCGCCGCCCGGGACTATGGGCAGGTCTTACACAAAAGGGGGAGCTGTGCCATAAGCACCCGGGCGCACGGTCTGCTTGCCGATATATACATGGCTGTTGGCGAATTCAGTCGGGCGCGGGAGGAGATCGAATGCTTGCCGTCAAGCCGATATACCCGAAGCCGTATGCTCGGAAATCTCGCGGTGGCCGAAAAGGATCCTGTCCGGGCACGGGAATGCTTCCGTGAATCCATAAGCGATACCCTCCCATGGCTGTTCTGGGACATGGAGAGGATCGCCCAAAGCTATAGCGCGGCCATGCAGGAGGACTTTAAGACCAATCGAAGCAAAATGGACGAGGTATACGAGATCGAGTACGCGATGATCCACGCGATCAACGCGGAGGAGACGCCGTTGCTCCGATATCACCTGTGCAACGCGTCCATTCGGTTGGCCCAGAAAGCCGTTTGGAGCGGCGATCACGAAACGGCGCTTGCGTTTTTGGATGAATTCATGACAAACGCCCGTTCCTTGCGGAGCGAAGCGGCAGGACCCACGGCGAAAGGCTCCCCCATTTTGCCCGACCGCCCCCATGCGGTGAGGGCTTTGAGTAAGGACTCCGTTCTGTTTCGATTGTCCTGGAACGCATTCCACCCCCTGCGGACCGATCCCCACTTCCTAAGATACGTGGAGGAGGCGGAAGCCTGGACAGATACCACCCCGGCAAGCCCCGCAGACGGATCCCCTTGAGCGTTCACAGCGCATACCCGTCATACCGTCGGTCACATCAAAGGTGGCCCACCAGGATCTCATATCGGTCTTCCTTTCTTGGATCTGTGGGGATGCTTCAACCCTTGGCCAGGATATGCTTGATCACAAGCCCGATGCAATCCGCCATGCGCATAAATCCCGCGTCATTGGGGTGGATGCTGTCCATGGTGAGGTCGTAGGTGTGGGGAGTCATGCCGAAGCTGAGGCCGTCCACGAAGTAGACGTTCTTGTCCCCCCTCTGCCGCGCCTTCAGGTAGGAGGTCATGACCACCTCGCGGCGGCGGAAGATGTCGTCCTCGTCACAGGGCTTGGTCCAGAAGTTGGGGCGGGTGACCATGAGGTAGGGGATCTCGGGGTTCTTCTCGCGGATGATCTCGTAGAGGGGGTAATGGGTGGCCGCCAGATGCTCGGGGTTGGGGGCGTTATAATCGTAATCACAAACGAACATACTCATGGGCAGGGTAGCCATCCACTCGGCCAGCACCGCCTCGCCCTTGGCCTGGCCCGAAAATCCGATGTCGTAGAAGTCGAGATTCAGATCCCTTGAGATGATGGCGGGGTAGATCAGACCGGGACGGCCCGCGGCGGTGCCGTGGACGATGGAGGAGCCGTAGAAGGCGATGGGAAGAATGTCGCGGTAGGGTCTGGCCTCACCCAGCTTGGCATCGGGATGCAGACCCACCTCCAGCTTCTCCACCACGGCGTGGACGGGGAAATTGACGGTAAAGGAGCGCATGGTCCCGTTCTTCACGTCCACCCCCAGGACCGCCTCGTAGGTGTCGGTCATGTCGTAGGGCATACGGAACTCACGGACAAAGCGGCTGCCGAACTCCCCGTCCACGTAGAGGTCAAAGCCCGAGGAGGACAGAAGAGTCAGGTGAGGGGACCGTCCCACCACACGGAACTTGGCGCGGATAGCCACGTAGGCCGAGTCGGTGGAGAAGCGCACACGGCCGCCCGTGGATTCCTGGGAGAGAAGGCTCACCCCCTCGCTGGTGGCGTCGGCCACCTCGGCGGGCACGCGGCGGAAGTAGGGCTCGGTCAGAGGCTCGTACAGACCGTGGATGGAGAAAGGGGCCTGACGGACGTCGTACCAGTTCACGTCCACGTTCTCGATCTTGGAGCGGACCACCATATTGGGGTCAACGTTGATGTAGGATTCCATGGGACACCTCCGAGTGGTTGATGGCTCTATTATACAGCATATGGGGAGAGATTGCAAGGGGAAAGGAGAATATTTTGCGGTGAAGGTCACCGTAAAAGCAAAAACACCGCCGTGGGGACGGTGTTTTTCTCTGCTTGAGGGACAGCCTGCGCGGACTCTGCGGAAGGATCAACCCAAGCATTCGGTCCCTTCATAGGTACCGGGTACGATCTCCGCGAGATCAAAAAAGAGCCGCCGCATGGCCTCCGCCTTTTCCGAGTCCATAGAAAAATAGATGTACGAATGCTTTTCGTCCCCGAGATGTGCGCGTTCATACCAGATGTAGTTCCCGACAGATCTTTCGCCGTCACTTGACCTCTCCATTCTTCCGTCAAGCCTTGGCTCTCCTTCCCTACCGATCCCGTGGTAGATCAGTGTCAGCTCATTCACACCGTAGGGCCGCGGCACCTGCCGAACGATGTCGCGGATCAGGTCATAGGGGATCGTCCCCGCCCAAGTCCCGTCACAGGGGTCAAAATTCCCCACCGATTCACGCCCCATCACAAAGCCTTCTTCTGTTTCGGTATGGCTCCCATGATGAAAAGCCTCCAGCTCGGGGTACCGCTTCAAAAGCGTCTTGACCGCGTTTCGGTTTCGGTTGCTGTGAAGCTTCCCTTCGTGCTCAAACTCACAGAGATAGACCTGCACACGAAAGAGACATTCACCGAAGCCCATGGAATACCGATCCAAAAGAGTCTCCAGAGCATCCAGGACCTCGGCGGGCTTTACGGTCCTTTTGAGTCGATATGTGATCACGTTGTACGTTTCTGCCATGGTGGCTGACCGCCTTTCAAAAATTTTCGTCGTTCGTTTTTTCCATC
>JAFULU010000254.1 GCA_017483125.1 Clostridia bacterium | reverse complement strand
ATGAGGAGAGTGGGTTTGGTTTTCATACGGGTATATACGGAAACCATTGATACGCCAAGAAAATTCATACCCGATGCCAAGCGGAAACCTGCTCTCCTCATCCACCGCTTTGCGGTCCCCCTTCCCCGCTGGGGAAGGCAAGTGACGAGGAAACCCACCGATAAACCCAAATTTGAAGCATTTTGCAAACGCCCAAGAATGATAAGCAAAGGAGATCCGACCGCTATGACTGTCAAGAAAATTTCCGTGATCTGCCGTATCCTCTGCGTGGCTCTGGCCCTTCTGCTGCTTCCCGTCTCGGCCTTCCCCGCGGCGGCGGCAGGGGATACCAAGTCCTACAACTTCGCCAAGGGACAGCACATCGAGGCCACCAACAGCTACGTTCCCGTTGAGGGCTTCTATAATGCCACCTTCCTCAACGACGGTGAGTGGAAGACCCTGGAGGGCAGTAACGTCAAGCTGGGCTGGAACACCGATCCCTACAGCGGCATCGGGGAGACCGACCCTGTGGACATCACCATCCGACTGGACGGGGAGTATGCTCTGGAGACGGTGGTGCTCTACCCCATGAAGTGGGGCAACGGCGAGACCTTCCCCCGGGACTTTGAGCTGCAGGGCTCCACCGACGGAAAGACCTGGTTTTCGGTCTACCCCGCCCAGAAGAACGTATCCGCCAAGGCGGACAGCAACACGGCGGTGCAGCCCAAGACCTACGAGCTGGATGCCCCCGTTACCATCAAGTATTTCCGTATTCACATCACCTGTCACAGCACCGTCAAGGACGCCAGCGGTGCCGCCTCCAGCGCCCTGGGCGAGATCGAGCTGTACGGCTACGGGGAGGGAGAAATGAAGGAGACCGTCATCAACAAGGCCGCCCTGCGCATGAACCCCGGGGAGACCGACTGGCTGGAGCTGATCGCGGACCGCCGTCTGGATCCCCCCGAGGCGGTCTACTCCAGCAGTAACGACAAGGTGGTCAAGGTGGATGCCGACGGCACGGTGCACGCCATCGCCGTGGGTGAGGCCGTGGTCACCACCAAGGATCTTTCCACGGGCAAGGAGTACCAGACCGCGGTGCTGGTGGATACCTTCCGCGTGGAGGATCAGTTCAACATCGTCACCTTCATGCCCTACTTCTGGGCTGAGGAGGTCAATCCCGACTACTTCGACACCCTTCAGAAGTCGGGTATCACCAACGTGGAGCTGAACTTCGCCTTTGACGCGAATGCCATCACCTATGAGAACAACCTCAAGGCCATCGCCATGGCCTACGAGCGGGGCATGGACGTGACCGTCAGCGAGGTGGACTTCACCAACGCCACCTGGCCCTCCAAGACCGAAAAGGAGATCAAGGACTTCGTCAAGAGGTACTCCCACCTCCCCGGCCTCACGGGCTTCTACATTGAGGACGAGTCCCCCGACTCCAAGCAGTACGCAAGAGCCATGGCCACCATCAAGGAGATCATGCCCTACGCCGTGACCCACGTCAACTACTGCGGTCAGTACGCCGACAACGTCCGCGCCCTTCACAAGGAGCTGTCCAAGTACGGCGAGGGGCTTCTGGACTACGTCATGTACGACGTCTACTGCTTCCGCAACGCGGTCTGCGACGAGGCCTCCATGTACACCTATCTGGAGTACAACCGCGCCATCGGGCAGGAGCTGAACACCCCCACCGCCTTCTACGTCCAGTCCATGGCGTGGAACAACTGCTACCGCCCCAACGGGGACGACATCCGCTATCAGGTCTGGGCGGGTCTGGCCTACGGTGCCAAGCAGTACTCCTACTTCTGCTACCACACCCCCCGTGCCAACGCCGCTGAGACCTACGGCCCCGCCATTGTGGATCTGGAGGGTAAGCCCACCGACCTCTACGAGCCTGTCAGCGAGCTGAACTGGCAGATCCGCGCCATTGGCCCCACCCTCATGAAGCTGGACACCAAGGTGGTCTACCACACGGGAACCAAATTCGGCGGCGGCTACAATCCCCTGCCCGCGGGGCACTACCTCCAGCCCGTGGACCGCGAGCAGAAGCTGACGGTGAGCCGCATGGTGGAGAAGGGCACCGACAACGAGTACGCCATTCTGGTCAACCGCGACTACAACGAGGCCAAGACCGTGCGGTTCACCCTGGACAAGGCCGTGGAGTCCATCAGCTACATCAGCACCGAGACGGGTAAGCCCGTCCTCATGACCCCCATTGGTGACGGTGTCTACACCGTGGAGCTGAAGGCAGGCGAGGGTATCCTGCTCAAGGCCGACGAGGATTACGTCTACCACCTGGAGGAGATCACCGACTACTACGAGCTGAACAAGACCGTCGCCAAGGCCGAGGAGCTGGATCTCTCCAAGTACAGAGACGAGGGGAAAGAGGAGTTCAAGGCCGCTCTGGACAAGGCCAAGGCCGTTGCCGCCGACGGTAAGGCCACCCAGGCCGCTGTGGACTCTGCTCTGTCCGCTCTGGCCAAGGCTATGAGTGCCCTGCGCATGAACGCCGCCGACGGGGTGAATCTGGCCCTGGGTATGCCCGTCACCGCCACCTCCAGCTACGAGGAGGGCACCTACTTCCTCACCAAATTCCTCACCGACGGCGTGCAGGTCCCCTTCGACCAGAGCCTGAACGTGGGCTGGTCGGTCAGTCCCTTCGACGTGCTGGGACAGAAGGATACCGTCAGCGTCACGGTGGATCTGGGCATGAACTACCTCATTGACGCGGTGATTCTGCGCCCCACCCTGTACAACAACGGCTCCACCTTCCCCCGCGACTACACCGTGGAGGTCTCCACCGACAAGGCGGGATGGACCAAGGTGGGCGAGGGCAAGGATGTGACCATGACAGTGCCCGTGGACCAGTCCCACGAGGTGGAGTCTGTGGAGGCCCGCTACGTCCGCATCCACATCACCCTCCACAGCGACGTCACCGACGCCACGGGCGGATACCTGTCCCAGATCGGTGAGATCGAGGTCTACGGCAAGGACGCGCCTCCCAAGGACGGCACCGACACCGAGCCGGATACCGCGCCCGATACCGAGCCCGATACCGATCCCGATACCGACACGACCCCCGATACCGATCCCGACACGACCTCCGATACCGATCCCGACGAAAAGCCCACCGAGGCTCCCACCGAGGGGCAGGACACCGCCGCCCCCACCGAGGAGAATCCCACCGAGGCTCCCACCGAAGCCCCCAAGAAGGGCTGTGGCTCAGCTCTGTGGAGCGGAACGGTCATCGCCCTGCTGACGGCTCTGGCCGCCGCGTGGGTCCTGCGCCGCCGCAAGGGAATCGTGTAATGTCCGCATAACCCACCCGAAAGGGGTGCCTCACGGTCCGCGAGGCACCCCTTATCTCATGAAATCTCCCCAAAACATATTGACACGGCTCCCGCCATATGCTATAATATTTACTCGTGCGACTGATCATTTCTTTACATATACGGAGGTTTTCATGACTCTCATAGAGCTGTTCATTCTGGCCGTGGGGCTTTCCATGGACGCCATGGCCGTGGCCATCTGCAAGGGGCTTTCGGTGCAGAAGCTGAAGCTCCGCCACGCCGTCACCGTGGGCCTGTACTTCGGCGGCTTTCAGGCGGCCATGCCCCTCATCGGCTACTTTCTGGGCCGTCAGTTCCAGACCTACATCGAGCGCTTTGACCACTGGATCGCCTTTGTCCTGCTGGGGCTGATCGGCGCCAACATGATCAAGGAGTCCTTCGGGGATGCCGAGGAGTGCGACTGCTCCTTCTGCCCCAAGGCCATGCTCCCCATGGCGGTGGCCACCAGCATCGACGCTCTGGCCGTCGGCGTGACCTTCGCCCTGCTCCCCAGCGTCAACATCACCGCGGCGGTGAGCTTCATCGGGGTCATCACCTTCACCCTGTCGGCGGTAGGCGTGTACATCGGCCATCTCTTCGGGGCGAAATTCAAGTCCAAGGCCGAGCTGACGGGGGGAATCGTCCTCATCCTTATGGGGTGCAAGATCCTTCTGGAGCATCTGGGGGTGCTGGAGCGGTTTTTCGCCCTGTTCGGTTAAGCCCTAAAACTCATTTCGCACAATTTATTCTCTTGGATTTCTTGACAAATCGTCCCATTCATGCTATACTGAAGGCGGTATCTCTGCGGTACCGCCTATTTTCGTAAAGGAGACCCCACTATGAAGACCACGAAACGCTTACTGGCCCTTCTTCTGGCCCTGACCATGCTCCTGCCTCTGGCCGCCTGCGGCACGACTACCGAGGATCCCGCCGCCACCGACGGGGTGACCACCGAGGCCGCCACCGAGGGCGAGACCGACTTCTTCCCCAACGTATCCAAGACCGACTATCAGGGTGAGGTCTTCCGCATGGTGGGCTTCAACACCCCCGGCACGTGGTACTACGCCGAGTCCATGAGCAACGAGCAGGGCAGTGTCCACGTCCTCAACAACACCATCTACGAGATGAACACCCTGGTGGAGGACTATCTGGGCATCACCATTGAGTACGAGCACGTGGATACCGTCGTCACGGGCGGCGAGATCTTTGACACCGTCTCCCCCTCGGTCATGTCGGGCGACGACGACTACCAGCTCTGCATCCTGCACCCCTACTACAGCTACGTCAATTTCATTACCCAGAACTACGCCCTGGATTTCCGGGAGCTGCCCGACTTTGATCCCGACCAGCCCTACTGGAACGGCGAGGTCATGGAGCGTCTCTCCATCAACGACCACCAGTTCATCGGTCTGGGCGACCTCTGCGAGTACTCCATCAACATGATCTACTGCAACAAGGACAAGCTCACCGAGGCTGGCCGCGAGGTGCCCTACCAGTCTGTCCGCAACGGCACCTGGACCCTGGACGAGTTCTTTGCCCTGACCGCGGGCCTCTATGCCGACGACGGTGACGGCCGCCGCAACAACAAGGATACCTACGGCTTTGCCGCCATGTGGGACGCCAACGGCTCGGCCTTCATGCAGGGCTGTGACATCTACGTGGCCACCCGCAACGAAAACGACACCTTTGAGCTGTCCCTCTACAACGACCGCCTGGAGGATATGTACGAGAAGCTCTACAACTGGTCCAAGGACGAGAGCACCTACATGTGGGGCTTCGGAGACCGTAGCAATCCCTCCCTTACCATGGATTTTCTGGACGGTAATGCCTACTTCACCCACGACAAGCTGGGCACCATCTACCTGGAGGCCGAGTTCGCCCTGGGTATGCTCCCCATGCCCAAGTACGACGCCGCCCAGGCCGAGTACGCCCACGTCAACTGGGGTAACAACGTCGTCATTCCCGGCACCGTCCGAAACAAGGAGATGGTGGGTCAGGCGCTGGAACTCATGGGCTACTACTCCAAGACCATCGTCCAGCAGAAGTACTACGACGAGGTGCTCCAGCTCCGCGTCTCCGAGGCTCCCGACGACCGTGATATGGTGGAGCTGATCTACAACACGGTGGTCTTCGATCCCGGTATCGCCTTCTGCGACGGCAACGCCCAGCTCTGGAATCTGGTCTACCTCCCCTGCTTCGCCATTCTCCAGAACAACAAGAGCGTCTCCTCCTACTACAAGGGCAACTCCCGCGGCGCACAGCGTTGGCTGGATAACCTCTTTACCAAGGTGGAATGATTCCCTTCCGACCATAACGAAGCCCCCGACACGGCTATTCGTGTCGGGGGTTCTCTTTTGGGATTCTCGGGGGATCATACGAATTCATAATCAAACTTTTGAATCCGATTCGCCCTCTCCGTCACGCTCGCAGGGCGTGCCACCTCCCCCAAAGGGGGAGGCTTTTATGCCGAACTTGATCGGCGGCTCTCCCTCTGGGAGAGCTCCCGCGAAGCGGGTGAGAGGGGTTTCAAATTCAAGGTTTTATTACGGGATTAGGATCAGGCGCGGTTCATGCGCTCGGCGCGGACGTTGATGTCCTCCACCAGCCCCGCGGCGTCCATGTCGTTCTTGGCGGGGATGCGGAGAAGCTCGCCCTCGGCTCCCATGAGCACCAGCTCGCACCACTTGACGGTCAGGGGCTTGCCCGTGTTGGTCAGGGTCACGGTAGTCTCGTAGGTCTCCAGCGAGGCGGAGGTGATGCCCGTCAGGAGGAGCTGCTCCTCAAAGTCGGTGACGCCCTCTCCCGTTGCCTCGTTCAGCTCGGCGAGGGACAGGGTACGGCCCACCACCAGCAGGGTGTCCTTGGTATAGAAGATGTGGGTGCGGGTGAGGCGGTCGGAGACGGGAGTACTGTTCTTGCCCCGCTTGAAGTACTTGGCGTCCTCACCGAAGCTGTAGGCCGTGATCTCAAAGGGGGCGGGCTGCTTCAGGACGACCCGCTCGTAGCCCGCCATATCCGTGACGGGGCGGTCGTAGTCCTGCATGGCGTGGTCGATCTGCTCGGCTACGTCGTTGTCCGAGATGTACTTGGCACCGCCCACGATGAACATCACCAGACCCGCCACCGAGGCCAGCGCTCCCAGGATAAAGAGGATACCCCAGGTGAAATAGACCACCACCAGACCCACGGGGAGCAGTACGGCACCGACGGGGCGCAGGATATCCTTCTGGCGGAAATACAGGCTTCCGTCCTTGATCTTTTTCTTCATGTTGTTTCTTCCTTTCGCGTATCAGAATGGGGGATTTCCCGTTATGTCAACAGTATATACCAATCCCCCTGATTTGTCAAGAAACTTTTGGTTGAATCGGGTGCTCGGTTTGGTTGTTTTTTTTGCTTTTTTTCGAGGCATTCGCCGCGCTACAACCAAAGGGTTCTTTCAAATATACTGTGTTAAACGATTGCAGAATGCTTCAAATTTGGGTTTGTCGGTGAGTTGGGTTTCCTCGTTTTATGCCTTCCCCAGCGGGGAAGGGGGACCACCGTAGGTGGTGGATGAGGAGAGCGGGTTTGTTTTTCCATACGGGTGTGTACGGAAACCCTTGATACGACAAGAGAAATCATGCCCGATGCCGAACGGAAACTTGCTCTCCTCATCCACCGCTTTGCGGTCCCCCTTCCCCGCTGGGGAAGGCTTACGGAGAACCCACCGACAAACCCCAATTTTTCGCAATTATGCATTCGCCTATATATACTGTGTCAAAGGGACGGGCTTTGGTTCGGTGTTTTTCCGCGATTTTCCAAAATAATTTTCGGCGGGGTGTCCCGACCCGAAGCACTTGACAGATAGGGGGTTTTCATATATAATAAGGGTATCGCATACAGTTGAGGGGAGGTGATGGCATGACCTACGTTTGGTTCTTTCTGGGGGCTTTGTGGTATACGCTGGGGGCGACCGTGATCTGCGGTACGGCGGTGTCCCTTTGCCGCGGGCTGTTCATCCGCATGATGGGGCGGGGCTTTGGCCGCGGGGTGGTCATGGCGACCTCCATGGTGGGGACCCCCATCCACGAGCTGGGGCACGCCCTCATGTGTGTCCTGTTCGGTCACCGCATCACCGCCATGTCCCTGTGGCAGCCCCTGTCCGACGACGGGAATCTGGGCTACGTCACCCACGCCTACAAGAAAAAGAACCCCTACCATATCCTCGGCAATCTCTTCATCGCCATAGGCCCCATCTTCAGCGGTCTGGCGGTCATTACCGTGGCCCTGCGTCTGGGCTTTCCCACGGCCTTTTCCGACTACACCGCCGCCGCGGGTCAGTTGGCCGCCTCGGGGGAGGGGGGACTGTCCCTGATCCGCGAGGGCTTGGGAATGCTTCCCCGCATTCTGGGGGAATTGACCGACAGCGGCCGCGCCATCCCCCTGTGGGGGCAGATCCTCTCCCTTCTGGTGGTGCTGTCGGTCTCCCAGCACATCAGCCTGTCCCCCGCCGACCTCAAGGGCGGTGCCACCGCGCTCCCCCTGTACGGTCTGCTTCTCCTCATCCTGACCGCCGTTTGCGGTCTCATGGGCCCCGCCGCCATGGAGTCGGTCACAGCGGCTCTTCGCCTGTTCTCGGGCTACATGACCGCCCTCTTTACGGTGGTTCTGGTGGCCTCCCTCATCCAACTGCTCCTCGCCCTCCCCGTATGGATGATCCGTGTGCTGACGGGTCGGGCGTAACCGAAAAACCACGGAGGTATCACGCATGGCAACCAAAAGGATCACCAAAAAGCAAGCCGCCGACATGGCCCGCATGGCCGAGACCGTAGAGCGGCTGAAGGACATTTACCCCGACGTGGTCTGCGCTCTGGAATGGGGCGGCCAGTACGGCGGGGAGCGGGACTTTCTCCTGCGGGAGAGCTGGAAGCTTCTGGTCATGGGGCGGCTCTCGGCCCAGTGCACCGACGCGCGGGTGAATATCGTCTGCAAGGACTTATTTGAGAGGTTCCCCACGGTCGAGGCTATGGCCGAGGGAGCCATTGAGGACATTGAGGCCATCGTCCGTCCCTGCGGTCTGTACCGCACCAAGGCCCGGAACATCAAGGACGCCTGCCGCATACTGGCGGAGGACTACGGCGGTATCGTCCCCGACGACATGGATGCCCTGCTGGCTCTGCCCGGGGTGGGACGCAAGATCGCCAATTTGCTCTTGGGGGACATCTACAAGAAGGGCGGGGTGGTCACCGACACCCACTGCATCCGCATCTGCGGGCGGCTGGGCTTCTACCCCGAAACGGTCAAGGAGCCGCTGAAGGTGGAGCGCATCCTCACCCCGCTGATCGCCCCCGAGGAGCAGAGCGATTTCTGCCACCGCATCGTGCAGTTCGGCAGAGATACCTGCATGGCCAGAGGGCCGAGGTGCGAGGGGTGCCCTTTGCGGGAGCTTTGCAAGCACGGAAATTCCAATACGTAAGAAAAACGGTTGCTTACCGTCCCGAGGGAGGTAGGCAACCGTTTTTTGTATTTGCGGCTTCTGTATTCATATCCATGAGGTAGCCCCGCTTGTTCCAGAAGCGGTTGCGCTCCTGGAAGCACCAGCTGTTGTAGAAGACGTAGGGCTTGCGGCTCTCGCGGTTGAGGGTGTTGTCAAGGTGTAGATAGTGGTATAGTCCCCCTTGTGCCCGAGGGGAGCGGAACCGTATCGCTATGGCGAACACGGATGGAATCCATGGCGCCCGTTCCTCCGTCGGAAGAGAAGCTGACAGTGTAGAAGATGGGGTCATAGATTACGGTCAATACCGTATCCGCCGTAACCGTGACCGTATACCTTCCATATCCGTGGGCGTGTCCTCAATGAACGTGGTCTCCCCATTCATCCGGCATCTTTAGGATACCATACCGCGCGCGCGTATTTTCAGGGGGGGAGGGTACCTTGGGGGCCCGTGTGGACGGTCTTGCGCGACAGCAAAAAAAGAAAAGCCCCTGACACCAAGAATACTCTTGGTGCACAAGGACTTTTCGGTTACGGATCATTTCGTGAGCGGACGCGCGAGGGTCGGACACGCATCATCTTCCCCCACGGGAAGGAGATGCATGAAAGCCTATCGTCGTCCGCTGTCCATGCGGTCTGACACCGGGCCCCTCATCAGACCAGCAGGTTCTGCTCAGTCTCGGGGTCAAAGAAGTGCATGACCTTGCCCTCGAAGGTGACGTAGATGGTGGCGCCGTAGACCATGCTGTGGCGTACCTCGTCATCCAGAGAGACGGTGGGGATGCGGACGATGAGACGGTCGCCGGTGGCGGTCTCCACGTGGAGGTGGAGCTCGCTGCCCATCATCTCGTTGACCTTGATGGTGCAGGGGATGGCGGCGGGGTCGCCCGCGGTGGACATCTTGAAGTGCTCGGGACGGACACCCAGTACGATCTCGCGAGCACCCACCTTCTTGTCGGCGAGCATGGCGGCCTTCTTACCGCTGACCTCGATCTTGGCGCCGTAGGGAGTGACGTAATACTTCCCGCCCTCGCAGACAAGGTCTGTCTTGAAGGTGTTCATCTTGGGCGCGCCGATGAACTCGGCCACGAAGAGGTTCAGAGGCATATCGAAGACCTCGGTGGGGGTGCCGACCTGCTGGATGAAGCCGTCCTTCATGATGACGATGCGGTCGCCCAGGGTCATAGCCTCTGTCTGGTCGTGGGTGACGTAGATGAAGGTGGTGTCGATCTTCTGGCGGAGCAGGATGATCTCGGCTCTCATCTGGTTACGGAGCTTGGCGTCCAGGTTGGACAGAGGCTCGTCCATGAGGAAGACCTTACTGTCACGGACCATGGCGCGGCCGATGGCCACGCGCTGTCTCTGACCGCCCGACAGAGCGCGGGGCTTACGGGTCAGATACTCGGTGATGCCCAGGATCTCAGCGGCCTGGGTGACCTTCTCATAGACGATCTCCTGGGGGACCTTCTTGAGGCGCAGGCTGAAGGCCATGTTCTCAAAGACGGTCAGGTGGGGGTAGAGGGCATAGTTCTGGAAGACCATGGCGATATCGCGGTCACGGGGCTGGAGGTCGTTGACCACCACGCCGTCGATCTCCACGGTACCCTCCGAGATATCCTCCAGGCCCGCGATCATACGCAGGGTGGTGGACTTACCGCAGCCCGAGGGGCCGACGAATACGATGAATTCCTTATCGGCAATATCCAGATTGAAGTCCTGCACGGCGACGGTATCCTTGCCGTAGATCTTCTTGACATTGGTTAATTTTACAGTTGCCATTATGTGTTTCCTCCAATGATTCTCTTAGCCCTTGACGGCGCCGCCGGTGACGCCCTCGACGTAGTACTTCTGCAGAAATAGGAAGACGGTGACCACGGGGATGGCCACGATGACGCCCGCGGCGCAGAACATGGTGTAGTGGGTATTCAGGTTGGTTCGGGAGAGCCACTCGAACATACCGACGGCCACGTTCATACCGTCGCTGGTCTGGTGGGCGATGTAGTTGGCCATCATGAAGTCGCCCCAGGGAGCCATGAAGCCCATGAGCACGGTGTAGATGATGATGGGCTTGGACAGGGGCATGATGACCTTGTAGAACACCTGCCAACGGGTGGCGCCGTCCACGCGGGCGGCCTCATCCAACGACTTGGGAATGGTGTCAAAGAAGCCCTTGGACACGTAGTAGCCCATACCGCTGCTGGCGCAGTAGACGATGATGAGGCCCACGGGAGCCATCTCGTTGGTCAGTCCCAGCTCGGAGAACACCTTGTAGATGAGGATCAGGGTGAGGAAGCCGGGGAACATACCCAAAATCAGCATGAAGTTCATGAGTCCCTTTCTGCCCTTGAAGCGGAGGCGGGACAGAACGTAGGACATGGAGAGGATAAAGACGGTCTGCAGCACGGCGGTGGCGATGCCCATGACGGCGGTGTTGCCGAACCACTTGAGGAAGTCGGTCTCCTTGAAGAGGCGGATGTAGTTATCCAGACCGAACTCCTTGGGGAAGAGGTAGGGGACCTGCTGGGTGGTCTCCACGCGGAAGGACTCCAGCACGATGCCGAAGAAGGGGAAGAGCCAGATGCAGGTGATGAGGATCAGAATGATGTAGATGACCGTATTGGACAGACGGCGGCTGGCGCGGGCGCCGAGACCGGTCTTGTGAATGGTCGTATCGTTGGTCTTTTTCATTACTTGTAATCCTCCTCGTTCTTAGTAGAAGGAATGATATTGTACACGATGAGGGACAGGACCGCCACCACGAGGAACACGCAGATACCGATGATGGAGGCGTCGTAGTAGCGGGTATCCGCCGAGCCCAGGGTCATCTTGTACAGCCAGGTGATGAGCAGGTCGGTATGTCCCACCGAGACGCCGCCCGCCGTACCGATGTCGGTATTGATGGGGTTACCCGTACCGCCCGTCAACAGATAAATGACGTTGAAGTTATTCAGGTTGTTGACAAAGCTGGTCAGCAGGTAGGGGCCCGTGACGAAGAGCATGTAAGGCAGGGTGATCTTGGTGTACTGCTGGAAGGTGTTGGCGCCGTCGATGCGGGAGGACTCGTAGAGATCCGCGGGGATGTTCATGAGGATACCCGTAGCCATCAGCATGATGTAGGGGATACCGATCCAGATGTTGATGACGATGAGCAGCACCTTGGCCACGTCGGGGGAATCCCACAGGGAGGTGAAGTGGTTAACGTCCAGATACCGGTCGATGAATGGGATCTGACCCAGAATACGGCCGATGAGTCCCGAGGAATCGAAGAGCTTGGAGACATACATGAGGGAGACGAACTGGGGGATGGCAATGGTCATGACCAGCACGGTTCTCCAGAGCTTCTTGAGCTTGATGCCCTTCTTGTTGATCATGATGGCCACGAACATACCCAAGAAGTAGTTGGAGAAGGTGGCGAAGAAGGACCACATCAGCGTCCAGGACAAAATCTCGCCGAAGGCCAGACCCAAGCCGCCCTTACCGAAGTCGAAGAGGGCGTTGAAATGCTCCAGACCCACCCAGGAGAAGAGGTTGGAGTAGCCGTCGTGGCGGGCGTCGTAGTTGGTGAAGGCCACCAGCACCATGTAGATGATGGGCAGGACGGTGAAGGCCAGGATGCCCACCAGAGGCAGGGACAGCAGGGTCTTGTGGAACTGATCGTCCAAAAGGGACTTCATATCCTGCTTGCCGCTGCGGACCTTCTTACCCTTGGCGGTGATGTCCATGCAGATGCGGCACTGCTTGACCTGGAGACGCCAGGTGTAGATGAAGCCGATGATGAAGATGATGGTCAGAAGGCCGTAGAGCATGACCTTGACCGAATCGTCACCGGGGACCCAAACGTCGGTATCGTAGATGGGATCGTACTGGAAGCCGCCCTGGACCGTACCCACGGTGTCACCGACCTTAAACCAGTTGCCCTTGTCCAGCCAGTAGAGGCCGGTACCCAGGGGGTTGCCGCCGATAGGAACAAACATAAAGAAGACGAATACGATCTCGAACAGCAGAAACAGCATACCGCGCAAGAACTGTCCGTAGAAGAAATTGCCGAAGCCGAAGATGAAGAAGGAGAGCTTCACCGCCCAGTTGCCCTTGGCGAAGGTGTAGCCGATGTCCTTGAACTCGTTTACGATGGCCAGACCGCAGTTCTTGAAGAAATTCAGGATGCCGCGGCCGAGCTTGCAAAACCACAGAGGGATGGCGCAGAAGAACAGCTTCAGGTTGTAGAGAAACGCTTGGAATTTATTGAGCTTCAGGTACTCAAGCGCGCTGAGTCTTTTCATAGTCTGATAAAACCGCGTTTATGCGAACTCCTTTGTAGAATAAAAGGGCACCGTGAACCGATATACAAGACGCCTTTGGTCTATGCATACAGGCTACAATGCCCTTTATGCGTGAGACGGGGAGGGGGACTCCCCATCTCGTTTGGTTCGGTTTGAATTACTCGGTGACCTCGATCAGGGTAACGGTACCGCCCTGGGCGCCGTCCCAAACCAGCTGGACCTTGTACTTGCCGTCCTTCTCAACGACGATGTTGGCGCCGTTGAACTCAACGCCGAAGTTCACTTCCCAGGAAGCGCCCTGACGGACCTTGAACTCCTGGCCGGCCTTCAACTCCAGAACGTCGGAGGTGTAGGTGCCTGCGGGCTCCTCGGTCATGGGGAAGTCGGTATCCCAGTTGGTGTCGCAGATGTTACCGATCACGCCCCATGCGTTCTTCTGCTCGTCGGTCATCTGGAACAGACCGTCGATGGTGGTCTTGTACTCATCCAGAGCGGTCTGGAGGTCAGCGTCGGAGGTAGCGGCCTTAGCGTCAGCGCCCAGGACCTTGGCGATATCCCACCAAGAACCGTGGATCTGACCCTGGGGAACACCGAACTCACCCTGCTTAGCCAGAGCGGCCAGAGAGGGGTTAGCCTGAACAGCCTCGGAAGCCTGAGCAGCCTTGTTGGAGGGACCCCACTGGAACTGCTCGTATCTCTCCAGCTGGCACTCCTCGCCGGTCAGGTACTGAGCCAGCAGAGACAGGACAGCGGCCTTCTTGGCATCGGTCTGGGGCTTGACACCCATCAGCTTGTTACCGGTGTAGGAGCCCAGGTGGTAGGACTTGCCGTCCACCTCGAAGGAGGGCAAGTCGGTTGCGCCGAAGTTCGCGCCGAAATGCTCCTCGGCGGCCTCAGCGTTCCAGATACCGGTGATGATGACACCGGCATCGGTGAAGATGTCAGCGTTGCTGTCGTAGCAGGAGGACTGAGCCAGCTTCTGCATACCCTTCATAGCGGCAAGACCCTCAGCGGAGTTGAAGGTGTCATCCACGGAGGTGAAGTTACCCTCGGTGTCCATGGACCAGTTGGAGTGGCAGCCGGTAGCGAAGAAGAAGGAAGCGGTGTACCAAGCGTTCTCCAGAGCGTAGCGGAACTTCAGGTTGTTGGCCTCGCAGGCGGCGATGAGCTTCTCCATGGACTCAGCATCCTCCTCGGAGATGATGCTGGTGTTGTAGTACATGTAGTAGCCGTTGTCGGAGGTCATGGGGTAAGCGTACAGAGTACCTGCCACGGAGCCGGCGGCCACGGAGCCGGCGTCGTTGGCGTTCTTGATGTTCTCTGCGGCGTTCTTACCGGGAGCGGCCAGAGCGGCGGCCTGGACAAGGCGAGCCAGCTGGTCCTGAGCGAAGCAGTAGATGTCGGGAGCGGTAGCCACGTCAGCGACGACCAGAGAACCGGCGTCAGCCTCGGTAACACCCTCGATCTTGGCGTTGATGACGATGCCGGGGTTGGCAGCCATGAAAGCCTCGATCTGCTTCTGGGTCAGGGTGGCGACGCCCTCCTTCTCGGACACCCACATGGTGATGTCGTAGGTGCCTGCAAGCTCGGCGGAAGCGTCGGAGCCTGCGGTGGTGTCCTCATTACCGGCATCGGGGGTGGTGCAGGATGCGAAGCAAGCAACCAGCATCAGAGCGGCCAGCACGAGGGACAGAATCTTACTCATCTTCATAAGTAAATCCTCCATTGTTTTCTGTTTTTTGCGCCGTAGCGCGTTCACTTTATTGTACCATTTTTTCGTTGATTTGTCAACCCAAAACGAACTCTTGGTTGAATTTCAGCGTTGTGGACAAGGAAGCGTGTATTCAGATATAATTTTTCGCCGTTGCGCCCAAATAACTTTTTCGCTTTAATCCAGTACAACGCTGGTCTGGGGGCCTACGGTCAGGATGCTCCCCTCCAGAGTGGCGTTCCCGACGCCAATGGCGTCCAAAATCTCGGTGGGAATAAAACCGTCGGTCCCCGTCAGGGTAGACAGATCCAGGGTCAACTCCTCCATGGAGGTGTTGTGGATCAGGAGCAGGGTCTCCTCACCATGACGGATGACGAAGCCGCCGAGGTTCTTCTCGACATTGACAGCGGTATAGTCCCCGCGGGCGATGGCGGGGTACTTATGACGGACGGCGATGAGCTTGCAGTAGTAATTGTACAGGCTTGTCTCGTCAGCCATCTGGGTAGCGGCGTTGGTGGGGATCTGCTTGTCGGCGGGATAGGTGGAGCCTACGGGATCGCGGATGAGGTCATCATCCCCCCAGAGCATGGCCAGGCGGCGGTTGGCGTCGGTGCTCTCGCTCCCTCGGGAGCCTCGCATACCCAGCTCCTCGCCGTAGTAGATCACGGGGGATCCGGGGGAGAGGAGGTAGAGGTTGGCCGCCATACGCATATGGTTCTCGGTGATGAAGGCCCCCGCGATGCGGTCCATGTCGTGGTTGGAGAGGAAGGGCATGATCATGCCATTGGGATTTTTCGCCAGAATCTTATCCTGATAGGAGGTGATGTAGCCCGTATACTTGGAGATGGACTGACCCTTGGCGGCGGTGGCCACCACGCCCTCGGCCTGGGCCATGGTGAAGTTGAAGCAGTTGAGGGCGGGGTAATACTCCAGCACCTCGCTGTCCCCCGACCAGCACTCGCCCACGCAGTAGATATCGGGCTTGACGGCGCGAAGCTCGGTCATGTACCACTCCCAGAAGTCCACCGAGCGGGCGGTGTCCCCGAAGTAGATGTACTTCACCGCGTCAAAGCGGAAGCCGTCCACGCCCAGGTCCAGGTAATGCTTGGCCACATCCAGAGCGGCCTTGCGGACCTCGGGGTTATCAAAGTTCAGCTCGGGCATACTTCCCGAGAAGTTGCACTCGTACCAGCAATCCACCCCCGCGATCTTCTGGTAGGTCACGCCGTTCACCTTTTCGGCGGTGGTCGCGCAGGAGTAGAAGTCGTAGTAGGGGTCGGCGGTGTTGCCGTTCACGCGGGCCTCCTTGAACTTGAGGAACCACTCGTGCTGGTTGGAGGTGTGGTTGATGGCCAGGTCCAGGATGACCTTGACGTTGCGCTCATGGCAGAGGGTGACCAGCTCTTTGAGGTCCTCCTCGGTGCCGAACCGCCAGTCGATGGCGTAGTAGTCCTTGGCGTCGTACTTGTGGTAGGAGGGGGAGGTGAAGATGGGGGAGAGCCAGATGCCCTGGACCCCCAGGCTCTTACCCGAGTGGATGTTGCCGTCGTTGAGGTAATCCAGGCGATTGATGATGCCCCGCAGGTCTCCGATGCCGTCGCCGTTGGAGTCCGAGAACGACCCCACGAAGATCTGGTAGAAGGTGCGGAAGTTATCGTCGATGGGATCGACCTCGGGCTCGGGGGGCTGATCCTTGCCGCTATTGCAGGCCGTCATGGCCAGCGCGGACAGCAGGACCGTAGCGGCCAGCAGGGTCGAGATCCATTTCATTCTATTCTTTTGCATGGTTCATTCCTTTCCGTCGGGGGTGTTTCCCTCTTTCAGCATTCCAAAGACCTTGAGGGCCTCGGTGGCCTTGCCCGTTTTATCAAAGAAGGCCTGATTGTCCACGGCGCATCCGCCGTACCATTTTCCCGCGTCCTCGGGATCGTAGGAGCCGGCATAGGAGGTGGCCCAGCCCGAGCCGTAGGTCTCCCACAGAGCCTCGTTGGCCTCGCGGCTCTCACCCCCCACCGAGATCCAGGTGCCTTCCCAGTAGAAGACGCCGATACAGTCGGTCATGGCATTCACCGCCGTATCCACCACGTCCCGCACGAAGTCAGCCTGGCCCTGCTCCGAGATGGGGTAGCCCGCCACTCCGCCGCCTAGGCTGACGGTATTGGGGTAGAAGTCGGTATCCGCCGTCGTATAGGCGTAGGAGGTCTCGGCCACCAGGGTCTTTTTGCCGTAGGTAGCGGTAATACGGTTCAGCTGGGTAGCGAGGTTCTCCATCGTACCGTGCCAGTAGGGGTAGTAAGAAGAAGCGAAAATATCGTAATCCACGCCGTATTTGTGGAGCTTCTCACCGTACTCGGCGTAGCGGCCCGCCGTCTCGGGGTTGGTGAAGTGGAGGACCACCGGGGCGTGGGGGCAGACCTCCCGCACGGCCTTGGAGCCCGCCGACATGAGTCGGGCGATCTTCTCCCAGCCGTAGTCCGTGGTGCCGTACTCCCCGCACATGGCTCCGTTGGTCTCGTTGCCTACCTGCACCATGCCGATATCCACCCCCGCCTCCATGAGGGCGATGAGGGAGTCCCTGGTGTATTGGTAGAGGGCTTCTTCTTTTTGGTCGATGTCCAGCCCCGCCCAGGCCTTGGGATCCATCTGCTTGGAGGGGTCCGCCCAGAAATCGGAGTAGTGGAAGTTGACCAGCAGCTTCATACCGTGCTCAGTGGCGCGGCGGCCGACCTCGATGGCGTTTTCCAGATCGCAGTTCCCGCCTCCGTAGCCATTGCCCTGTCGGTCGTAGGGGTCGTTCCAGATACGGACGCGGATATAGTTGACCCCATTCTCGGCGAGGATGGCGTAGACGTCCCTCTCGTTGCCGTCAAAGTCGGAAAAGCCCACCCCGCTCAGCTCCAGGGAGGGGACGCAGGAGGCATCCATGCCCAGGATAAAATCCTCGGGGAGGTTGTCTACCTTCTTTACAGAAAGAGAGTCCGAGGTCAGTTGGATATCCATTGGGTTCGGCCTCCAGTCCGTGTTGATGGGGCGGCGGCTACAGGACGAGAGTCCCGTAACCGCCAGAAGTGCCGCCGCGCCGAGGGCGGCTATTCGTTTGGTGTGTTTCATGGGTGGTACGCCTTACTTGACCAGGGCGTCGTTCACGTACACGCGGATGGTGATGCCCTCCACGGTAACGCTGCCGCTCTGCTTCTCCAGCACGGCGCTACCCGCGCGGGTGCCGTCGGCCACCAGGTTCCACTCCCCCTCCAGGGTGTAGGGCAGACCCGTGTTGTGGGGGTTGATGACCACCAGGGCCTTGCCACCCTGACCGTCCTCGAAGGTGATGGCCATGACACCGCTGCCCAGCTCCTCCACGTTCGCCACGGTGGCGGTATGATCGGTGAAGATGCCAAAGGTCTTTCTCATCTCGATGAGGCCCTTGTAGTAGAGCATGGTTGTGTACTCGCGGCTGCCCTCCTTGAGGACAGACCAGTCGATGTTGTTGATGGCGTCGGAGGACTTGTAGCTGTTCTCGTCGCCGTCCTTGGTACGGAGCATTTCCTCGCCCGCCTGCCAGAAGGGAGTACCCTTGGAGATGAGGTTGATGGCCGCGCCCAGGTTGTTCATGCGGTTCCGCTCATCGTCGCTGTTGTCGGGGTTGGAGAGCAGGAGCTTATCCCACAGGGTATTGTTGTCGTGGGCGCTGAGGTAGTTGATGACCATGCTGTTGGGTACAGTCCAGCCCACGCCTGCGCCCTGACCGCCCTTGATGCCGAAGAGCACCTTGTTCTTGTTGGCGGTGGTGGCGCCGCTGATAAAGCCCTTGGAGGTCTTATCGAACACGCTTCCCTTCAGGCCGTCGCGGATGGCGTCGTTGAAGACGGCGATACCGCCGATGGCGTTACCGGTGGGGACGATCTGGCCGATGTTACCCTGGTTAGCCTGGGCCGAGCCGTCAATGGTGGCACCCATGGTCCAGCCCTCGCCGTAGATGATGGCATGGGGGTTGACGGTATGGACGGCGGACTCCACCTTTTGCATGGTCTCCAGATCATGCAGACCCATCAAGTCAAAGCGCAGGCCGTCCAGATGGTACTCCTCGGTCCAGTAGGCGGTGGACTCCACCATGAACTTACCGAACATATAGCGCTCCGAGGCGGTGTCGTTGCCGCATCCGCTGGCGGAGGAGTTGGCACCCGTGTTGGTGTAGCGGTAGTAGTAGTAGGGTACGATGCGGTTGAAGGAGCTGTTGGCGTCGTAGGTGTGGTTGTAGACCATATCCATGACCACGCCGATGCCCGCGTTGTGGAGGGCCTGCACCATCTGCTTGAACTCGCGGATGCGGACCTCGCCGTTGTAGGGGTCGGTGGAGTAGCTGCCCTCGGGGACGTTGTAGTTCTTGGGATCGTAGCCCCAGTTGAACTGCTCGTCGGGACTCCCCTCGTCCACGGTGGCGTAATCGTAGACGGGGAGGAGATGGACGTGGGTGATGCCCAGCTGCTTCAGATAGTCCACGCCCACGGGAATGCCGTGCTCGTTGGTAAGTCCCTTCTCGGTAAAGGCCAGGTACTTGCCCTTGTACTGCGAGGATGTGATCTTGTTGGAGAAGTCACGAACGTGGATCTCCCAGATGATGGCCTCGGTGTAGGAGTTAATGGGATCCTTCAGGGTATCGGTGTCCCAGCCCTCGGGGTTGGTTTTGGTAAGATCCACCACCATGGAGCGGTTGCCGTTCAGACCCGCGGCCTTTCCGTAGGGATCGGTGGCGGTCTGGGTGCCCACGGCGGTGGTGACGGTGTAGGTGTAGTAGGTGCCGTGACCGCAGGCCTCGGTGTGGCTCCAGACACCCTTCTCCCCGCGGGTCATGGTGACGCTCTTGATGAGGGAGTCGGTATGACCGTCGGAGTAGAGGTCCAGCTTGACCTCAGAGGCGGTGGGCGCCCAGACCTTGAAGGTGGTCTGATCCCCGTTTACGGTAGAGCCGAGGTCGGTGCCGTCGTAGTGGAAGTTATCGGCGAAATACTGACTGTCGAAGATGTCGGTGGGCACCACGGTCCTTCCGCCGTAGCCCTCGATCTCCACGCGATAGCTCTTGGAGAGGTCCAGAGCCTCCTCCACCTCGATGTAGCCCGCGGCGGCCTCGCGGCCCATGGTGGAGACAGAGACCACCTTCAGCTCGCGGGTGCCTTCGTAGACCTTGACCTGCGCGAAGTCCTTGATGAGTGCCTTGGGGGTCACGCGGTACTCGATCTTATGCTGATCCACCATGCCCGCCATAGAGAAATCCTTGATCATATAGAGTGTCTTTCCTCCGTCATCGCTCTTGTACTGGTTGCCGTCACCGGGCTTGAGGTAGACGAAGGTCTCCTTGCCCTCGATGGTGGCGAAGCGGTCCTGCTCGAAGTCCTTGGTGGCGTTGCCCCAGGAGGTGCCGCCGGGCTCGGAGCAGTCCTTGCGGACGATGAATCCCACCTGGGTCACGTCCTCGGGAATATTGACCACAACCTTGGCGCCGTAGCCGCACTCGTGGAACAGGTAACCTTTGCCGGCCACGTCTCCCCACCAGATCCACATATCGCAGTTCTCGTAGCTGCCGTTGTAGGTCCAGTAGAAGGTGACCTGATTGTATCCATCCTCCAGAGGGAGCTTGTACTTGTCCTCGGGGATGGCGGGGGCAGATTGCCCATCGGTAACCGATTCCTCGGTGCCGTCGGGGGTGCCGCCGGGCTGGCAGGCGGTCAGCAGGGTGGCGAGCGTCATGAACAGTGCCAGAAGCAGGGCGGTCAAGCGGAATGATAGCTTCATAATGTCCTCCAAAAGCAATTTTCTAACAGTATACTTATTATACCATCTTCGGAGCGAAAAAGCAAGGGAAAACGGGAAATTTTGTAGGGAACTTTTGGATCCGCCGGTCATGGCAAAGGAATCGCGTCATCACGGGTTCAGGACTTCTCCCGCTCCGAGGGCGGGCACCCGAAAAAGCCCACGTAATTCCGATAGAAGGTGGTGTAATCCGAAAAGCCGCAACGGGTACAGACTGCGGTGGGACGCTCCCCCTCCGAAAGCATTTTTTCGGCCATCATGAGGCGTTTTTCGCGGATGTACTTTTGGGGCGTCTGGTGCAGCTCCTTCTTGAAAAGGCGGAAGAGGTAGCTCTCGCTCACGTAGAGTCTGTCGGCGATCTGACCGATGTCCAGGGGGGAGCATAGATGCCGATTGACGTACCCCAGAAACTCCGAGATCAGAGGGGAGAGCTTCGCCCCCTCGGCGGTGGGGTTCAGGTTCCCCGCCGTGTGCAGATTCAGAAACAGCTCGGAGATGAGATGGGGCAGAAGCCGCAAAAAGATCTCCTCGCTACAGCTCAATCGGTAGGCATCGCACCGACGGAACACATCCTCGGCCAAGGGGTTGCCCGCCAGGCTCACCACCTCCAGGCCCTCGGGGATCCCCTCCACCCCCTCCACGCCGTGGGCCTTGGGGTCAAACAGGATGTCGTACCGCTCGTAGCGTGCCCGCCCCTCGATGCGTATGAAATGGTAGCTCATGGGGCGGATCAGGATCAGATCCCCCCGTTTCAGCTTGTATTTACGGTCCTCGATGACGTGGCTGGCGTCTCCGTCCAGAAAGTAGATCAGCTCGTAGGCGTTGTGGGTGTGCATGGAATAGGCGTCACAGGGCAGATCCTCGGAGATCTCGTGCTTGAAGAACACCCGATCGGTGGTCTGGATATACTGATGTACCATGGTATCCCTCCCTCTTTTCTTGGCTTCATTGTAGCATATCTGTTCAGTTTTTGCAATAGATTACAGCATATTTTGCCATTTACTTTTCAAAAACTTTATTTTATAATAAGAACAGGCGATCCCGATCCCCGTCTTGGGCGATGGTTTCGGGATACCGCGAACAAACTGCAAAGGAGTCAGAATCATGAAGAAGCTGAACGTCGCCATCATCGGCCAGGGAAGAAGCGGAAAGGACATTCACGGCAGGTTCTTCCGCAGTGAGGACAATACCCACTATACGGTCAAGTACGTGGTGGACGCAGACGCGTTCCGCCGCGGCGTGGCCGAGGAGATCTACCCCGGGTGCAGGACCTTTGCCCGCTACGAGGAGCTGTTCGCATTGGATGACGTGGATCTGGTGGTCAACGCCTCCTACTCTGAGATGCACTACCCCATCACCAAGGAGCTTCTGCTCCGCGGCAAGAACGTCCTGGTGGAGAAGCCCTTCGGCCGCTCCCGCTACGAGTGCGACGAGCTGATGAAAATTGCGAAGGAGCAGGGCGTGACCCTGGCGGTGTTCCAGCAGACCTTCCTGGCTCCCTTCTATGAGTTTGTGTACGACACGGTCAAGTCGGGCAAGCTGGGGGAGGTCAAGCAGATCGGCATCCGCTACAACGGCTTTGCCCGCCGCTGGGACTGGCAGACCCTCCAGAAAAAGTGCGCGGGAAGCACCTACAACACGGGGCCTCACCCCATCGGCATGGGTCTGGGCTTTCTGGACTTCGATCCCAACGCCAAGGTGGTCTACAGCCGCCTGGACACCGCTCTCACCAGCGGGGACGCCGACGACTTCGCCAAGATCCTCCTGGCCGCCCCGAACAAGCCTCTGATCGACATCGAGATCTCCTCCATCGACGCCTATTCGGGCTACAACATCAAGGTTCAGGGCACCAAGGGCACCCTCAAGGCCATCCCCGCCTCCTATGAGATGACCTACATCGTGGAGGGGGAGAACCCCGACCGCCCCGTGATCGAGGAGTCTTTGAAGGACGGAAACGGCAACCCCATCTATTGCGGGGAGTCCCTGGTCAAGCACGTGGAGGGAGAGGCCTTCAACGGCACCGCCTTCGATATCGGCACCGCCAGGATGTACGATCAGATCTACTACAAGATCACCGAGGGCAGACCCATGACCGTCACCCCCGAGATGGCGGCGGCGGTGATCTCGGTCATCGAGACGGTCCATGCCGAAAACCCTCTGCCCCTGAAGTATTGAGGTGAAGGCCATGAAACGGATCGCCATACTGGGCTGTGAGAATTCTCACGCCAACGCGTTTCTGAAGTTTATCCGGGAAAGAGAAGAATTCTCCGACGTAGAGGTCGTGGGCGTGTACAGCGATCAACGAGAGGCGGCGGAGAAGCTGCGGGAGCAGTTCGGTGTGCCCGTCCTGGAGGACTACGCCGACGCGGTGGGACAGCTGGACGGTCTCATCATCACCGCCCGTCACGGAGACAATCACTACAAGTACGCAAAGCCCTACATTAAAAGCGGCATCCCCATGTTCATCGACAAGCCCATCACGGTGAGCGAGGAGGAGGCCGTGGAGTTCATGCGCCGCCTCAAAGAGAAGAACATCCCCATCTCGGGCGGCTCCTCCCTGAAGCAGGACGTGTACGTCAAGCAACTGAAGCGGGCCGCGGCAGACCGCGTAGGCGGGGCCACCCTCGGGGGCTACGTCCGCGCGCCCTACCAGAAGGAGAACCCCTACGGCGGCTTCTACTTCTATGCCCAGCATCTGGTGGAGATGGTCTGCGAGATCTTCGGCCGCTTCCCGATTTCGGTGACGGCCAAGGAAAACGGCGGTCAGCTCCACGTGCTGTTCCACTATGAGGACTACGATTGCGTAGGACTGTTCTGCGACAACAACTACTATTACTACGCCTCCCGCATGGCCGAGTCTGACGTGCAGAGCTTCGTGATCCCCTCCACCGAGGATTGGTTCTATGAGGAATTCAAGGAGTTCTACGGCATCCTGTCGGGAGCGGAGCAGACCGTCACCTACGAGGAGTTCATCTCCCCCGTGTTCATCATGAATGCCATCCAACGATCCTTGGTCAGCGGTACGGAAGAGGCCGTTGGGCGGGCCGAGCTGTAAGACCACGCAAAAAAACGTGAAACAAGAAACGGCTATCCGAAAAAGAGAGGGCTGTTGAGGCAATATTTCAAATTTGGGTTTGTCGGTGGGGTTCCTCGTTTTATGCCTTCCCCAGCGGGGAAGGGGGACCACCGTAGGTGGTGGATGAGGAGAGCGGGTTTGTTTTTCCATACGGGTGTGTACGGAAACCCTTGATACGACAAGAGACATCATGCCCGATGCCGAACGGGAACTGGCTCTCCTCATCCACCGCTTTGCGGTCCCCCTTCCCCGCTGGGGAAGGCTTACGGAGAACCCACCGCTAAACCCCAATTTGCATCACTGCTAAACAACAACGAAAGGAGTCGATCCCCATGAAAGCATATAAAAAAGACCTGCTGTCGAT
>JAFULU010000253.1 GCA_017483125.1 Clostridia bacterium | reverse complement strand
TATCTTGTAACGAAAAAAACGACCTCTTTTCCGAGATCGTTCCTTTTGCTATGCTTTTTTGTAGCTCCGTCTGTAAGCCGGGTTCTGTGCGCTCCCCAAAGGAGAGCCGACGACCATCTATCTGCGCGCTCTGTCACCAGAGAGCTTCACGGCTTTCGCCGTGCGCCACCCAGTAAGTGGATTGGGTCGGGCCGACCCGCCTTGCGGCCTTACACGGTGTTGCATCGGATAGAGTTTACAGCAAATCCACGTTACCGTGGAAGTGGGTGAGCTCTTACCTCGCCTTTCCATCCTTACCGCCCACGGGGGACGGCGGTCTATTTCTGTTGCCCTTTTCCGGCGGTTACCCGCGGCTGACGTTATCAGTTATCCTGCCCTATGATGCCCGGACTTTCCTCACGGGAATACCTTTCGGCGTGATCCCGCGCGGCCGTCCGACGGAGCTACCCGCTTATTATACCATGTTTTTTCCCGCTTGTCAAGACTTTTTCACCACGGAGGCCATTATGAGTCCCACAAATCCCGCCCTGTCCCCTGCCGCCCTCTCCCACATTCTGGACGCGTTGGAGTCCGTCTCCCCCGCTACCGTCAAGGCTCTGTCCGAGGCCACGGGGCTGGGACAGACCACTATTTCCCGCGCCGCCGCTCTGGGCATATCCCGCGGAGCTTTGGCGCATCAGAGGAGCAGCGATCCCATCAGCGGTCGGCCCTGCCGTGTTCTGGTTCCCGCCAAGGGGCTTTTGCTCCCCGTTCTGACTCTGACGCGGGGCTACGGCTCGGTCCGCGTGGTGGATACGGAGCTGAATCCCGTGGGTACGGCGGTGACCGAGCTTGACCCCACCGCCCCGCCCGAGGAGGCCGCCCGCCTTTTGGCCCGCCGCTGTCTGACTCTTGTACGGGGTCTGGGGAGCGCGGGAAGCGTAACTGCCCCCGTTTTGCTTGTGGGGCAGGGACTTTCCGCGGACATACTGCGGGAGGCTGTGACCGACACCTTGGGGGTTCAGCCCCTCGCGGTCATGCGTCACGCCGAGGCGGTGGCCCGCGCCGTGACGGTCAGAAACTTCACCCCAAATGCCGCTTCCCTGCTCTTTGTGTCGGTGGGGGAGGATGCCCATGCCTTCCTGCTCCTCCGCGACGGGGAGGGGCGGTGGGTACCCTCGTCCTTGGGGGAGAACCTGACCCCCGCTCTGTGCCGCACCCTCCGTGGGACGGCTCCCTCCGCCGAGGGGATCCGTCGGGGCACGGCGGTATTCCTCACCGAGCTGTGCCGCTTCATCCGTCCCGACCGCATTGAGATCGAGGATCCCCGCGGGGTATTTCCCGACGGCGGGGTGCTGGCTTCCCTTCTGCCGTCGGGGGTGGAGGCGGAGGTCGTGAGCAACCGTGACGGATTGACCGTGGCCGAGGAGGGCGCGGCACTGACGGGGAGACGGATGCTGTGGGAGAAGGTTCTGGGGAAGGACATTGGGAGAAAATGAAATTGCAGTTTAGCGGTGGGTTTCCTCGTGAGCCTTCCCCAGCGGGGAAGGGGGACCACCGTAGGTGGTGGATGAGGAGAGCGGGTTTGTTTTTTCGTACGGGTGTATACGGAAACCCCTTGATACACCAAGAAAAATCATACCCGATACCGAG
>JAFULU010000252.1 GCA_017483125.1 Clostridia bacterium | reverse complement strand
CAGCCCGATACCATAATCGCGCTCGGTGGCGGCTCCGCTATGGACGCAGGCAAGATCATGTGGGTCCTCTACGAGCATCCCGAGGCAGACTTCATGGACATGGCCATGCGCTTCATCGACATCCGCAAGAGGATCTACACCTTCCCCAAGATGGGTGAGAAGGCCTACTTCATCGCCATCCCCACCTCCGCAGGTACGGGCTCCGAGGTGACTCCCTTCGCGGTCATCACCGACGAGAAGACCGGTGTCAAGTATCCTCTGGCCGACTATGAGCTCCTGCCCAACATGGCCATCATCGACACCGATTTCCATATGTCCGCTCCCCGCGGTCTGACCGCCGCCTCGGGTATCGACGCCGTGACCCACGCCTTGGAGGCCTACGCCGCCATGCTGGCCACCGACTACACCGACGGTCTGGCTCTCCGCGCCCTCAAGATGATCTTCGAGTATCTGCCCCGCGCCTACGACAACGGTCAGACCGACGTGGAGGCCCGCGAGAAGATGGCCAACGCCGCAACCATGGCGGGTATGGCCTTCGCCAACGCCTTCCTGGGTGTCTGCCACTCCATGGCTCACAAGCTGGGTGCCTTCCATCACCTGCCTCACGGTGTTGCCAACGCCCTGATGATCGAGGAGGTCCTCCGCTTCAACGCCTCCGAGGCTCCCGCCAAGATGGGTACCTTCTCCCAGTACGATCATCCTCACACCCTGGCTCGCTACGCCGAGGTCGCCGACTACCTGAAGCTGGGCGGCAATACCGACGAGGAGAAGCTGGAGAATCTGATCAAGGCTATCAACAACCTCAAGGCCCGTGTGGGCATCAAGGAGACCATCAAGGACTACGGCATTGACGAGTCCGACTTCCTTGCCCGTCTGGATGACATGGTGGAGCAGGCCTTTGACGACCAGTGCACCGGTGCCAACCCCCGTTATCCTCTCATGAGTGAGATCAAGCAGATGTACCTCAACGCTTACTACGGTAACCACTTCGTGGAGGCTGATATGCCCGCCACCGATCTCGACGTTCAGGCTCCCGATGCCATCAAGACCCCCTACCGCAAGGGCAAGCGCGCGTAAGAATCAAGGAGGATATAGATATGAAACTGGATAGAGTCATTGCAGTCAGAAACAATAAGACCATCTACCGTGACGGCGACCGTTGCGTCAAGGTCTTCAACGCAGAGTATTCCAAGGCTGACGTCCTGAACGAGGCCTTGAACCAGGCCAGAATCGAGGAGACGGGTCTGAACATCCCCAAGGTGCTGGAGGTCACCATGATCGACGGCAAGTGGGCGATCGTCTCCGAGTATATCAAGGGTAAGACCCTGGCCCAGCTCATCAAGGAGGCCGAGGCCGAGGAGGACAGCGCCAAGGCCACCGAGCAGAAGCAGGCGTACATCAGCCTGCTGGTGGATCTCCAGATGACCGTTCATTCCAAGACCTGCCCCCTTCTGAACAAGCTGAAGGACAAGATGAACCGCAAGATCGCCGAGACCGATTTCGACGCCACCACCCGCTACGATCTCCACACCCGCCTGGAGTCCATGCCCAAGCACAATAAGGTCTGCCACGGCGACTTCAACCCCTCCAATATCATCATTGCCGAGGACGGCACTCCCTACATTCTCGACTGGTCTCACGCCACCCAGGGCAACGCCTCCGCCGACGTGGCACGCACCTACCTGCTGTTCTGGCTGAACGGTGATATTTCGGGCGCGGAGTACTATCTGGACACCTTCTGCAAGAAGAGCGATACCGCCAAGCAGTACGTCCAGAAGTGGATGCCCATCGTGGCCGCCTCCCAGTCGGTCAAGGGCAACGAGCATGAGCGCGAGTTCCTGTCCAGCTGGGTCGGCGTTGTGGATTATCAGTAATGAAAAGATCATAGCCGTAGGGCGGGGGCTATCTGCTTGCAAGCAGGCTCCCGCCGCTCCCCCAAATAAAATTCATATTGTGAGGTAAAATCGTATGCTGAAAATCACTGTTTGTATCGGAAGCTCCTGCCACATCAAGGGCTCCCGCCAGGTCGTTGAGCAGCTCCAGTATCTGATCGCCAAAAACGACCTTGGAGACAAGGTAGAGCTGGGCGGCACCTTCTGCATGGGCAAGTGCCAGCAGGGCGTTTGCGTAACCGTCAATGACTCCTTCCATTCCGTGACCCCCGAGACCGTGGAGGAGTTCTTCGCTAAAGAAGTTCTCGCAAAGGTATAAGATATGCTGTTCGTTCAGGTTTGTGTCGGCTCGTCTTGCCACCTCAAGGGCTCCCAGGATATCGTGGAGCTTTTAGAGAAAGCCGTGGAGGAACATCATCTGGATGACGAGGTGGTGCTTTCCGGTAGCTTCTGCATCGGAAAGTGCAACCGCGTCGGGGTTACCGTACAGGTCAACGATGATATTCACGTAGGCGTGACGAGAGAGAATTTCAGAGAGTTTTTCAAGAAGCATATTCTTGACGTAATTGAAAACGAAAGGAAGTGACCACTGTGGCAAATTGCTTGACGCTGAAAAAATCCAACTGCAAAAACTGCTATAAGTGTATCCGTCACTGTCCCGTAAAGTCCATCCGCTTTTCGGGAAACCAGGCCCATATCATCGGCAATGAGTGCATTCTGTGCGGTCATTGTTTTGTTGTTTGTCCCCAGAACGCCAAGGAGATCGTGGACGGCACCGAGAAGGCCCGCGTCCTGCTCCAGAGCGGCGATCCCGTGGTGGTCAGCCTGGCTCCCTCCTTCATCGCCAACTATGAAGGGGTCGGCATCGAGTCCATGCGCCGAGCCCTGAAAAAGCTGGGCTTTTTCGACGTGGAGGAGACCGCCATCGGTGCCACCATCGTCAAAAACGAGTATGAGCGGATGCTCATAGAGGAGGATCGGGATATCATCATCACCTCCTGCTGTCATTCGGTCAATCTGCTGATCCAGAAATACTTCCCCGCGTCGCTGGAATACCTGGCGGACGTCATGTCCCCCATGCAGGCTCACTGCGCGGACATCAAAAAGAGAATGCCGGGCGCCAAGACCGTCTTTATCGGTCCCTGTGTCGCCAAAAAGGACGAGGCGGAGCATTATGAGGGGCTGGTGGACGCCGTTCTGACCTTTGAGGAGCTGACCAACTGGCTGAAGGCCGAGGGGATCGCTCTAGAAAAGGAATTGGACGATACCCCCGAAAGCCGCGCCCGCTTTTTCCCCACCACCGGCGGTATACTGAAGACCATGGCGCAGAATGCCCCCGGCTATACCTATCTCGCTCTGGACGGAGTGGAGAACTGCATCGCCGCCCTCAAGGACATTGAAAGCGGCCGCATTCACAAGTGCTTCATTGAAATGTCGGCCTGCGTGGGCAGCTGTATCGGCGGTCCTGTCATGGAGAAGTACCACAGCACCGCGCCCATCAAGGACTACGTCACCATCGCCGCCTATGCGGGCGAGAAGGATTTCGACGTGGCTCAGCCGGCCCCCATGGCCCTCAAAAAGACCTTTACCATGATCGAGCATAAGCTGGCTACTCCTTCGGAGAGCGAGATCATGTCGGTCCTCCGTCAGATGGGTAAATTCAAGCCCTCGGACGAGCTGAACTGTGGCTCCTGCGGCTACAATTCCTGCCGCGAAAAGGCCATCGCCATCATTCAGGGCAAGGCCGAAAGCTCCATGTGTCTGCCTTTCCTGAAGGACAAGGCCGAGAGCTTCTCGGATACCATCGTCAAGAACACCCCCAACGGCCTCATTGTTCTCAACGAAAATCTGGAAGTACAGCAGGTCAACAAGGCCGCCCGTAAGATCATGAACATCCGCTCCGAATCCGACGTACTGGGCGAGCCCGTGGTGCGGATCCTGGATCCCTCGGTGTTTGTCCAAGTCAAAAACAGCGGACGAACCGTCAGAGATCAGCGGGTGTATCTGGCTGAATATAAGCGATATGTCGAGCAGACCGTCATGTACGATCAGGATTCCCGCCTGCTCGTAGGCATCATGCGGGACATTACCGACGAGGAGGCCGAGCGCGAGAAGAAGGCGCGGATCAACCGGCAGACGGTGGAGGTGGCCAATACCGTGGTTGAAAAGCAGATGCGCATCGTGCAGGAGATCGCGTCCCTCTTGGGCGAGACGGCCGCCGAGACCAAGATCGCTCTGACCAAGCTGAAGGAGTCCATCGGCGATGAATGATCTTTGTGCAGATATCGGATATAAAAGCATCAATCACGTAGGCGAGGAGCTGTGCGGCGATCACGTGGACATCGTGGAGGAAAACGAAAGCTCCACCGTGATCGTGCTGGCGGACGGTCTCGGCTCCGGCGTCAAGGCCAGCATCCTGTCCACCCTGACCTCCAAGATCATTTCCACCATGATGGCGGCGGGACTGCCCATCGAGGAGTGCGTGTCCACCATCGCGGGGGCTTTGCCCGTATGCTCGGTACGCGGTGTGGCCTACTCCACCTTCACCATCATCCATCTTCTGAACAACGAGGTTGCGGAGATCATCCAGTACGATAATCCCCACGTCATCATCATCCGCAACTACGAGCAGTACGATTATCCCAAGACCGAGATGAACATCGGCGGCAAAAAGATCTACAAGTCCACCATCAAGCTCCAGGAGGATGACGTGTTCATCGCCATGAGCGACGGCTGTCCCCATGCGGGCATGGGCGGCAAGTACAACTTCGGCTGGAAGCGGGAGGAGATCGCGGGGTATATGCAAGCATTGGTCGCCGGCGGATATACGGCGAAAAACCTGTCCACCATGCTGGTTGACGAGTGCGACAGGCTCTACGGGCACAAGCCCGGCGACGATACCACCGCTTGTGTGGTCAAGGTCCGCAAGAGAGAGCCCATGAATATCCTCTTTGGCCCTCCCTCCAACCGCGACGACGCCAGCCGCATGATGTCCCTGTTCTTCTCCAAGGAGGGCAAGCACATCATCTGCGGCGGCACCACCTCTTCCATCGCCTCCAAGTATCTGGGTAAGCCCGTGCGCGCCAGCCTGAACTTTGAGCGGAGCGACGTGCCCCCCATCGCCCACATCGAGGGCGTGGATCTGGTCACCGAGGGTGTCATCACCATGAACAAGGTCATCCAGTACGCCAAGGACTATCTGGGAGACAATCAGCTGTACGAGGAATGGAGCTTCAAGAAGGACGGCGCCTCCCTCATCAGTCAGCTGCTCTTCGAGGAGGCCACCGACATCAACTTCTACGTGGGCAGAGCCGTCAATCCCGCTCACCAGAATCCCGATCTCCCCATCAACTTCAACATCAAGATGAATCTGGTGGAGGAGCTGTCCGCTTGCCTCAAGAAAATGGGCAAGCGCATTAAGGTCAGCTATTTCTGATCAAGGAGGTATACGATGCGTAAATTTGATACCAAAGTACAGCATTTGAAATACAAAGTACTACGAGAGGTAGCTCGCCTCGCGTGGGAGGACAAGCTGCTGGAGAATCTCATGGATATTCCCAAGACCCTCGTCCCCGGTAACGAGCCGACCATGCGTTGCTGTGTCTACAAGGAAAGAGCCATCCTCGGCGAGCGTGTCAAGATCGCCATGGGCGGGGACAAGAACAATCCCAACGTCATTGAGGTCATTGATATTGCCTGCGACGAGTGTCCCGTGGGCGGCTACGAGGTCACCAACGCCTGCCGCGGCTGTCTGGCTCACCGTTGTGAGGACGTGTGCAAGTTCGGTGCCATCACCTTTGACCGTGACCACGTGGCGCACATTGACAAGTCCAAGTGCAAGGAATGCGGCGCCTGCGCTAAGGTCTGTCCTTATACCGCCATCGTCAGCCGCAAGCGTCCCTGCCAGAACGCCTGCAAGGTCAAGGCCATTTCCATGAACGAGCAGAAGGCGGCGGCTATTGATAACAGTAAGTGCATCCAGTGCGGTGCTTGCGTGTATCAGTGTCCCTTCGGCGCCATCATGGATAAGTCCTTTATGGTCAACGCCATCGACATTCTGAAAAAGAGCGAGCGCAACACCAGAGGCGGTAACTACAGGGTGTATGCCGTGGTGGCTCCCTCCATCTCCAGCCAGTTCTCCTATGCCAAGCTGGGGCAGGTGGTCACGGGACTGAAAAAGCTGGGCTTCCACGACGTGATCGAGGCGGCCCTCGGCGCGGATATGGTGGCCATGGCAGAAGCGAAGGAGCTTTCCGAAAAGGGACTGCTCACCAGCTCCTGCTGTCCCGCCTTCGTGCAGTACATTAAATCGCAGTTCCCGAATCTCGTTGAGCATATTTCTCACAATATGTCGCCTATGGCGGTTCTGGCCAAGTACATCAAGGAGACCACTCCCAACGCCAAGGTCATCTTCATCGGCCCCTGTACCGCGAAAAAGGCCGAGGCGCAGTTGGAGTCGGTCAAGCCCTACGTGGATACCGTGCTGACCTTTGAGGAGCTGCAGGCTCTCTTCGACAGCCGCGACCTGGACATTGCCTCCCTGGAGGAGGGCGTGCTGGACAACGCCTCCTACTTTGGCCGTATCTTCGCCCGCAGCGGAGGACTGACCGATGCGGCAGCGCAGGCTATGAAGGAGCAGAACATCGACTTTGAGATCAAGCCCGTGGTCTGCGACGGCATCGAGGCCTGCCGCATGGCTCTGCTCAAGCTGAGCAAGAGTCAGGCCGCCCTGGGCGGAAACTTCATCGAGGGTATGGCTTGTATTGGCGGCTGTATCGGCGGTGCGGGATGTCTCACACACGGTGAGAAGAACAAGGCCGAGGTGGATAAGTACGGCCGAGAGGCTCTTGAAAAGACCATTGGTGACGCGATTTCACTGCTGAAGTAAAGACGGAGGCCATGAAGTGCTTCCACATCGTGATCGGCCTCTCTCCCGTATGGGGGGATACCGTCAAGGTCATGCCCCGTCTCCCCAAGGGCCGGCGGGTGTCGGTCAAGGACTTCCCCCTCATCAACACGAAGGCTACCGTGGATATGGAGACCGCCTATCCCGTAGACAATACCCAATCCATGACCCTCACTTTGCATGGCGAGATACCCGCCCAAGCCCTCCGCGTTCGCTTTGGTCTCTTCGCCTCCGAGTCCGATACCGTGGAACCGGACACCCCCGAGCCCGACACCGACGCGCCCACCGAGCCCGCGGAGTCGGATACCACGTCCCGAATGGCCCGATTCTGTTGACAGAACGGTGTTTTTGTGCTACAATAAAGCCGTAGTCCCCATCCGACCGTCCGTAGCCGCGGACGAATTTTCAAAGGGAGCGTGCGCCTATGGATGAGAAAGAGAACAAACGAACTGTGACGGATGCCGACGGGCAGAAGCCCGCCCCTCGGGAGTCCTTGAGCATGGACAGCATTGAGGCCCCCGTGGATGTCTATCACGGTAAGATCGCGCAAGGGGTAGATCTGCCCTTTGTCGCCCGATCGACAGGGAAGTACCGTGAGGGGCGGGGCTTTTCCTACTATCGCGAGGGCTTTGACGCCTACTGCTTTTTCGTGACGGTCAGCGGCGCGGGAGAGATCACCTACCGCGGTGAGACCAAGCGGGTGGAGCGGGGAGATATGGTCTTTGTCAGCAGTGCCCTGCCTGCCCTGACCCGCAGTCTCAACGACGACTGGCGGTTCTGCTTTGTCAATATCGCGGGAGAGTACTGCGGATACTTTGAGAGCCTTTGGAATCGGGGCGGCTTTACCGTCATCCGCCCACGGGATGCGGGGCACTATACCGAGCTGCTGGACCGCATCACCAAGGAGCTGGGTAACCCCTCGCCTATGGGAGAGCTGACGGTCAATCTGCTCATCACGCGGCTGCTTACCGAGGCTCTGGAGGAGTACTACGGAGGGGAGCCCTCCCCCAAGCAATACCCCGCGTGGGTGCGGGAGGCGGCCGCCGTCCTGTCCGAGCGATGCGCCGAGGAGCTGCGGGTCTCCGAGCTGGCCGCAAGCTTTTACATGGAGCAGAGCAGCTTCATCCGCCGCTTCAAGGGCTATACGGGAAAGACCCCCAAGGAGTACCAGATCTCCTGCCGTATGGAGCGGGCCACCGCCCTGCTGTTGGGGAGTGACCTCAGCCTGTCCGAGATCGCCGCGCGGTGCGGATTCGCCTCCCACAGCTTCTTTACCAAGACCTTCAAGCGGCTGTACGGCATCACCCCCACCGCCTACCGCCTCGGATTGCCGAAATCGTGATAGTGAAGGTCGATTTCGTTATAGATTCTGTGCATATCCTATGATAAAATATGGGTAGATGATGGATTTTCCATCGGTTTGCCCATATTTTTTATTTGGAGGTTGCCATGTACAGTCGTCATATCATACGCCGCGGGCGCTCTGTCCGCTTGCTTGCTCTGCTGTTGTGCCTGAGCCTGTTGCCCGTGGGCCTGCTTGCCTGCCAGCCCACGCCCCCTCCCTCGGAGGATACCACCGCGGGGGAGTCTCCTACCGCCGCCCCCACCGAGGGCGATACCCAAGCCTCCACCGATCCCGCGGACACGGATCCCTCCGCTACTGACCCCGCGGAGACCGATCCTCCCGAGACCGACCCCGAAAATCCTTCCGCAGGAGAGCCGACCATGCGTGATAACATCACCCTCAACGCCTACCTCGTCCCCCTCATGACCGAGAGCCTGCGGGACGAGATGCTGCAGCTCTGCAAGGATGCCGACATCGACATCCTGTCCCACGTCTACCCCTCCATCCCCTGGGTGGCCGAGACCCATACCTTCAAGTGGTACAAGGCCGCCATGGAGGATTGCGACCGCTACGGCCTCAAGCTCCTCACCCGTGACGTGGACGTTATGAACGCACTGAATAAGTCCGACGAGCAGCTGCGGAAGATCGCGGAAAAGTACAAGGATCTCCCCGGCTTCGGCGGCTTCTTCATCGTGGACGAGCCCTACAACCCCTCCCCCTACGCCCACGCCGAGAATATCTTCCGTGAGGTCTGCCCCGACGCCTACGTCAACGTCAACTTCCTTCCCGGGGCGGCTTACCCCTCCCGTGACGTCTACCTCCGCCAGCTCTGCGATTACGGCGGCCTGCTGACGAGGGGCGGTACCCTCTCCATGGACTGCTACTGCTTCCCCGAGGGCGGCGGCGTCAACGAGCACGGACTCTTTACCAACTACGAGGACATCCGCCGCGCGGGCCTCATCACGGGCTGTGATACCGCCGTCTACGTCCAGTCGGTGGGCATGAAGGGGGGCTACCGTACCCCCTCGGGCGGGGATCTCCGCTACAACATGATGGCCGCCCTGGCCTACGGCGTCAAGGAGATCAAGTTCTTCACCTGGGGTACCCCCATCGCCGAGGAGGGCCCCTACACCGTGGCCATCCTGGACCGTGACAACAAGCCCACCGAGCTGTATCACGAGGTGGTGAAGATCAACCGAAAGATCCACGCCATCGGCACCCACCTGGCCGCCTGCGACGCTATGCAGGTCTACCACAGCCGCAACAAGACGGCGGGGGTCTACGAGACTGTGCCCGAGGACTGCTTCGTACAGGCGGGTAAGGCCGACGTGATCCTCTCCCTGATGGAGGAGCGGCGGGGAGACGGCGAGTATATCTTCGTGGTGAACAAGGACATCACCGCCGAGCAGACGGTCACCCTCACCCTTGCGGGTCTGACCGCGGTATCCCTCGTCAGCGACGAAAACGGCGAGCTGACCGAAACGCCCCTGGAGAATGGTACCCTCACCTTGACCCTCGCGGCGGGTGACTGCGCCCTCATCAAGCTCCCCGCGGGTGACTTTATCAAGACCGAGACCGAGCAGAACCAAAACCTCGCCCTCCACGCCCCCGTCAAGGGTACCTCCTCCATGGGCTCCGAGAGCTATTATCTATACAACCTCACCGACGGCATCGTGGATAGTGCCAACGCCGCCCGCCTCACCGCCCGTCGCGGGGAGGATCAGCTGCTGACCGTGGATCTGGGTGAGGTTCAGACCGTCAACCGCATCGACCTCTACCCCGCGGGCGTGGGCCCCCTCTGCGGTGCCTTCAGCCCCACTGATTTCTCCCTTTTGGTCTCGGCCGACGGCGAGAGCTGGGCAGAGGTTGCCAAGAATACCGAAGTGCTCCCCCGCGACTTTGTTTCGGTCTTCCGCTTCGCCGACACCGAGGCCCGCTACGTCCGTGTCTGTGTCCGCGGCCTCAAGGGAGTTGGCGGCTATGCCGATATCGGCGAGCTGGCGGTGTACAAGGACGACGGCAGTATCCCCGACAAGATCCCCACGGCCTACACCGCCGAGAATCTCACCGAGGGGCAGAATCTCGCTCTGCATAAGCCCGTGGTGGATTACTCCTCCACCACCGACGTCCCCGAGTGGACCTGCCACCACACCTACATCACCGACGGCGATTACACCCGCGCCTGGGCCTCCGAGCTGTTCCGCAACGAGCGCGCCTCCTCCAAGGAGTGGATCACCATCGACCTTTTGTCGGTGTACGACATCAACTGCGTCAAGCTGGTGCCCCGCGCTGTCTGGAACGGGGTCAACGTCTTCCCCGAGGACTACGAGATCCAGGTATCCCTGGACGGCGAGACCTTTGTCACGGTCAAGTCGGTCAAGGGGGACAACAATCCCCAGACCCAGGACGACCGCATACTCTCCTTTGACCTGGTCCCCGCCCGCTACGTCCGCCTCTACGCCACCCGCCTCACCACCTCCAGTACCGTAAACGGCGGCTACTGCATTGAGATGAGTGAGATGGAGGTCTTCGGGCAGGAGCATGATCCTGCCGTGGAGTTCCCCGAGTCCTGATCCCCCACTCCATTCATGAAAGGAGAAATTCACAATGAAACGGCTCTTCAAGCACCTTTTCCCCATCCTTCTGCTCTGCCTGTCGGTGATCCTTCTCCTCACCGCCTGCCAAAGCACCCCATCCGACACCGATACCACCGACGGTACCGCCGCGGCCGATACCCCCGCCCAATCGGGCGAGGATGATCCCGAGGCCACCAACCCCGCCGACACCGACGACCCCACCGACACCGCCCCCGCCGAGACCGACCCGCCCGAGACTGATCCCGCCGAGACCGACCCCGTCCCCGACGGCATCCACATCCCCGCCCCCTCGGTGAGCGTGGACTATACCCCCAAGGACGGCCTCCTCGTACAGACGGGTATCTTTGGGGAGGGCGAATGGGGGGATGCCGTGGGCTACGCCGCCACCATGCTGGCGGGTGGCGAGATCGGCTCCTGTGAGGTCACTCATAAGGGCAAGACCTACACGATCCCCGCCTACCGCAAGACCGCCGCCGAGGGGCAGTCCGCCGCCCTTGACCTATCGGCCTATGCCGAGGATGAGACCCTGCGGGCCGCCATCACCGACGGCTATACCATTGAGCTGACGGTCCAGCTCACCGAAACCCTGGGAGACGGCTTCCAGGCCCTCTTCTCGGCCACCCAGAACGGTATGTTCGGTCTGGCTCTGGAGGACGGGAAGTTCCTCTTCCAGCAGTTCGACAGCAGTACACGCAACTATGCCACCGTCCTTGCCAAGGAGGAGGCCGCTGTGGGTGAGCTGTACCATCTGGTGGGCGTGTACAGCGCCCAGCGGCGGATGCTCCGCTTCTATATCAACGGAGTGGAGCAGGGCACCGTCAAGGCAGGCGAGTTCGCCTTTGGCGAGTCCCCCTTCATCTACGTCATCGGGGCCGACGTGGGTTATAACCGCGTCATTACCGATTACCCCGCCCCGCCTGCCATCTTCGCGGGAGCGGCCATCCACGATCAGGCCATGGATCCCGCCGACGTCACCGCCCTCTATGAGAAGACCGCGGCGTGGCTGGCAGACCCTATGCCGCCCACCCGCCCCTACCACCCCGCCGCCGAGTACTACTTCAGCGATCTGAAGCTGGAGGGCGAGGCCAAGGCAGGGAAGGACGTGGAGATCTCCGCCACCCTCCACAACGATTCGGCTACCGACCGCGTCTTCAAGCTCGTCCTGAGCCATCCCCTGCTGTCGGTCTCCTGCGCCGAGGCCGCGCGAAGCGTCACCGTCAAGGCGGGTGAGACTGTTCCTGTCACCTTCAAGCTGACCCTCAAGGACGGCGGCAGTATGCTCTTTGACCTGAAGCTTCTGTCCCAAAGCGACCTGACCGTTATGGCCGAGACCCTGCCCCTGGTGGCCGAGGGCTTGGGCTACTACGTGGGGGACGCTCACACCCACAGCACCCTCAGCGACGGCAGAGACTCCCTGACCGATAACTTCGGCACCGCCGTGGGGAAGGGCCACGCCTTCATGATCGCCACCGACCACAACTACGACGTCACACAGACCTCCCCTATTACTCAGGCCGCCGCCCACTACGAGAATTTCCTGGCCATCACCGCCAACGAGATCACCACCGAGTACGGCCATATGCTGGAGTACGGGGTGCCCCACCGCCATTCGGGGGGACATACGGGCCATATGTGGGAGATCATGGCGGCCTACCGCCCCGACGCCGCCGAATGGCAGAGGCTCATGAACGAGATCATCTCCGAGGGAGGCCTCTGCTTCCCCGCCCATCCCTTCTACTTCTCGAGCACAGGCTCGTGGAAGTGGCCGGGTGTGGGAGCCGACCAGACCAAGGTCTTCGTTTATAAGGGCTTTACGGGCATTGAGGTCTACAACGCCGACTCCTACGCCAACGGCATCACCAAGGGTGCCACCGAAAAGGCCTTTGAGTGGTGGGACCGCTACAACCTCAAGGGCGAGCAGCGCTACTACGGCATCAGCAACACCGACGGCCACGGCAAGGAGATCGTCAGCCGCACGGGCAACGCCCTCCTGCTGGAGGAGGTCACCCCCGAAACCGTTCTGGACGCGCTGAGAAACGGTCACTTCTACGGCACCAACGGCGCCGAGATCCGTTTCGACATAGACGGCGTGAGTATGGGCGACGCCCTCTCCCTCCCCGCCGACGGCAAGGCCACCCTCACCCTCCGCGTAGCCGATCAGGGCGCGCCCCTGAAAAAGATCCTCCTCTACACCTACACCATGACGGGGAACGTGGAGGAAGCCTATCAAGCCCGCAAGGTGGAGACCCTCTTTGACAGCGAGAAGGACGGGGAGACCCACCTCTTCGAGCTGACCCGTGAGATCAGCGTGCAGGACGGCCAGTTCTACCGCGTGGAGGTCTTTTCCGAGTCCTCCCTGTACGGTGACTTCGACGCCATGGGCGGCTTCGCCTTCACCAACCCCATCTGGGTGGGCGACCTCATCGAGGCCAAGTACGAGGACAACGTCACGGTGATCGAGCGGAGCCTGACCCTGAACAAGACTGCCTTCGCCCAGAGCGAGGATATCCTCATCACCCCCGTGGCCAAT
>JAFULU010000025.1 GCA_017483125.1 Clostridia bacterium | reverse complement strand
GTTTTTTGCTTTCCGGATCAGCGAGAAGCAGGCTTTCCTCATAATCTTGCCTTCCCCTGGGGGAAGGTGGCACCCGCCTTGGCGGGTGACGGATGAGGGTCACACTACCCAATTCCTCTCTCTTCCGTGAGACCGATAAACTGCAATTTTCCAAACATCCTCCCCCTTTTCTCCCATTCTTTCAAATTATCTTTCCATCCGTCAAACCTTGTTCATATTTCTGTGCTATAATAACCTTTTAGAATCACACCGAAAGGAGGAGGCCACCGTGTCCGAGAGATCCACCCCCGCAGAGATGACCGCCGCGGCAGAAAAGTACCTGCCCGCCATCCATACCCCCGCCGACCTGCGCGCCCTGCCCGCCGAGTCCATCCCCGCCCTTTGCCAGGAGATCCGCGAGACCCTGGTGGAGACCGTCACGAATAACGGCGGCCACCTCGCCTCCAATCTGGGTGCCGTGGAGCTGTCGGTGGCCATGCACCGTGTCTTTGACTGCCCACGCGACCACTTCATCTTCGACGTGGGCCACCAGAGCTACGTCCATAAGCTCCTGACGGGGCGTTACGAGCAGTTCTCCACCCTCCGCCGAGGCGGCGGCCTCTCGGGCTTCACCAAGCGGAGCGAGAGCGAGTACGACTGCTTTGGGGCGGGACATAGCTCCACCTCCCTGTCCGCTGCCCTGGGCTTTGCCCAAGGGGACCGCATGAGCGGCTCCGAGGCCTTTACCGTAGCCGTCATCGGCGACGGTGCCTTCACGGGGGGCATGATCCACGAGGCGCTGAACAACGTCACCCCCGGCCTGCGGCTCATCATCATCATCAACGAAAACGAAATGTCCATTTCCAAGAACATCGGCCGTTTCGCCACCCACATGGCGCGGCTCCGTCGGAAATCGGGCTACTTCAAAACCAAAAAGGGCATCTCCCGCTTCATCAAGCGCATTCCCTTGATCGGCGGCGGCCTCTTCCGTGCCATCCGAGACACCAAAAAGGCCTTCAAGAACGCCATGTACGGCAGTAACTACTTCGAGGATCTGGGACTCTACTATCTGGGCCCCGCCGACGGCAACGACTACGAGGCGGTGGAGACCCTGCTCTCGGAGGCCAGGAAGCTGAACGACAGCGTGGTCATCCACCTCAAGACCCGCAAGGGCAAGGGCTATGCCCCCGCCGAGGCCGAGCCGGGCAGGTACCACGGGATGCCCCCCAAGGGGAGCGTGTCGGTGGAGAATTTCTCCCACCGCCTGGGTGAGATCCTGATCGAGGAATCCGCGAAGGACGACCGCATCTGCGCCATCACCGCCGCCATGAGCGAGGGCACGGGACTGGAATCCTTCCGTGAAGCCCGCCCTGACCGTTTCTTTGACGTGGGCATCGCCGAGGAGCACGCCCTGACCTTCGCCGCGGGCCTGGCCGCCGACGGCTACAAGCCCGTCACCGCCATTTACTCCTCCTTCATGCAGAGAGGCTACGACCAGATCATCCACGACATAGCCCTGCAAAAGCTCCCCGTTCTCATGTGCATAGACCGCGCGGGTCTGAACGGAGGGGACGGCCCCACCCACCACGGCATCTTCGACGTCTCCTTCCTGTCGGCCATCCCCAACGTCACGGTCTATACCCCCGTCACCTTCGCGGGTCTTGCGGTATCGGTGCAAAAGGCCTTGGCCGAGGGTACCCCCGCCGCCATCCGCTACCCCAACGGCGGTGAGGATGACCTGCTGAAGACCACCTTCTACAAAAACGGCGACCCCACCGACATCGGGATCCGGGAGAGCAACCCCGAAAACCACGCCACCCCCGCCGCCATCATCATCACCCACGGCCGTATCACCCGCGAGGCGTTGGCCGCCAAGGCGAGACTGGCCGACGAGGGCATCCCCGTGGGGATCCTGCTCTGCGAGTACATCAAGCCCTACAAAAAGCTGGCCGAGGAGATCACGCAAAGACTCCCCGCGGGCGTGCCCCTGCTCTTTGCCGAAGAGGAGCTTCGTGCGGGGGGCTTTGGCATGATGCTCACCGACGCCCTGAGACGAAACGGCGGTCTGGACGGCCACCCCTACGCCATCCTCGCCACCGACGACAGCTTCGTGACCCAGGATAAGCCCGAGCCCATTTTCCGCACCGCGGGCGTGGACGCCGAGGCCATGATGGCCGCGATCAGGAGGCTTCTGGATCGGTAAGCAACCAAAATCACCGTGATAAGAGCCTTGACCTCGCGTCAGGGCTCTTTTTCGGCGGCGTGGAGGGTGACGGCTGGGTTGGTTTTCAAATTGGGGTTTAGCGGTGGGGTTCCTCGTCGTAGGGCGGGGGCTTGCTCCCGCCGAATAGCCCTCTCACCCGCTTCGCGGGAGCTCTCCCAGAGGGAGAGCCTTTCGTACAAAACCAGCAAAATCCCCTTTCCCGACAAGTTTTTTCCCGCCGT
>JAFULU010000251.1 GCA_017483125.1 Clostridia bacterium | reverse complement strand
CTCGTGAGCCTTCCCTTGTGAGGGAAGGGGGACCGCGAAGCGGTGGATGAGTAGCCGATAAATGGACATTTCCCGAAGGGAAATGATCTGCTTTCCTCCATATAAAAACCTTTCCTGATAGTGCTTTATAGTGCTTTTCCAAGCGCAGATCAAAATCTTTTCGTGTGGCTACTCATCCGTCACGCCCTAAGGGCGTGACACCTTCCCTTACAAGGGAAGGCTTTCAACGCGGAAACCCAACCCACCGACAACCCATATTTGAAACCCCCAAGGAGCCTTGTATGAGCAAAAACAGACGCCCCTACGACCCCTACAGCCAGAAGCGCAATATCCCCGTCCCCTATACCTACTTCTCCCGTGCCGCCGTCAAGAAGCAGAACCGCCGCTTTTGGGGCGTGGGTGCTCCTGCCCTTGCTTTGGCCTTCGCCACCATCCTTCTGGCGGGCATCGCCCAGGAATCTACTTCCCCCACCGTCAAGGAGTCTCTGTACCGCCTCGCCATCCCCCTCTGCGCCCTGACCGCGGCGGTACTCTGCATGGTCTTCTGCTTCGTGATCCGCAGGGCCTACAAGGAGGGCTGGCGGTGCACCTACTCCACCATGGAGCAACACCAAATGGAGCAACGCCTCCCCGTCCTCCGCACCCAGAAGGAGCAGGAGGAGGCCGGGCTGGGAGAAGGCCTTTTTATGGGATGCATGGTGATCCTGGCCCTGATCCTGATAGCCGCCGCTATCTGGAGCCTGTGCCAATGATCCCCGCATTCCCCGCCGCCGTCCGAAGCCTGCGCCAATAGTCCCCCGCAACCCCACCGCCACCGAAAGGAGCCACCCATGAGCATCAGCCGAAAGCCTCCCAAGGATCAGGACTACTACTACGCCCCCAACACTCTCTACCCCAAGGATCGCTGGGTCCACATTCCTTATGTCCGCTACTCCCGCAGGGAACGCCTGCTCCAGCACCTCGCCATGGGGAGCGCCACCATCATCACCGTGGCCTTGCTGGCGGCCACCCTCGTTCTGAACAGTCTGGGCATCGACTATGACCCAAGCACCTGCCCGATCCCCGAGCCTACCCTCCGTATCCTCACCGCGATCTGCGGGCTTCTCTCCCCCGCCGCTCTGGTGGGCTTCATCCTGCTGGACCGTCACGCCACCAAGCACACGTGGTGGTGCATCTTCAGCCGCGCCGAGATCAAGTTCTATCTCGCCAAGGGAGAGCGCCTGTACCGCCCCCGCTACAAGCAGGAGAACCAGCAGGCAGGCGTGGTGATCACCTTTATCTTCATGGCCATCGTGGCCGTATTCGCGGTGGTCATGGCTATCATGAATCTCATGGGGCAGAGCCTGTACCTGCCCGATTTCTGACTCCGCGGCGGTCATGACAAGACCGCAAGCCTCATAGAAACAGCCCCCGTCGGTACCGATCTCGGTCACGGCGGGGGCTGAATTTTTCGTTCGGGTTGGGAGGCGGATCACCGCAAAAGGGGTTCGTCAGATTGCACAAAGAGGCAGATTGGTGAAAATTCACTCAAAAATGTCCTTGCGAAAAGTGGCCAAAAACCCGTAAAAAAGGCCGAAAACGGGCTGTTTGCGATGGGTCGTTTTTCCCACCGAAATGCCTGTTTCGGCCTTTTGTGCAATTTGCCATCCTGTATTGGTCGTTACTCGCGCACAGGCTCACAGACCCATGCGGGGACGCCGAGAGCCTCCAGTGCTTCCCTTGCCCGCTCTGCGGCGCTCTGCGCGACTCTGTCCCCCTTTGGGAAGACGCCGAAGACCGAGGGGCCGCTACCGCTCATCATGGCGGTGACGGCACCCGCCGAGAGCAGGGTCTCCTTGATCTGCCGCGCCACGGGGCGGTCGGGGAGGACCACCGACTCAAAGAGGTTGAACATGGACCCGCACAGGGCGGTGAGGTCGCTCTGCCACAGAGCCGACTTCAGGGTCATCAGCTCACGGGTGCGGGGGGTATAGGCAGCGGGATCAAAGTTCCCGTAGAGGGTGTCCAGCGCCTTGTAGGCGGCGGGGGTGGAGACGCCTTCACCGCCACAGGCCACCACCAGCTCACAGGCGGGCATGGGGGTGATGGGGGTCAGCACCTCACCGATACCCTCGGTAATCTGTGCGCCGCCCATGATGCAGAAGGGGACGTCGGCACCCAGGGTCAGCCCCACCTCGCAGAGGGCGGCGGGGGTCAGGGGGTGGCCGAAGAGGTCATTCAGTCCCACCAAAACGGCGGCGGCATTGGTGCTTCCTCCCGCCATTCCAGCGGCGGCTGGGATGCGTTTTTCAATGTGTATCAAGAGATTCTTGCATCCTCTCCCCGTGGCGGCGAAGAACTTCTCGGCGGCACGCCAGGCCAGGTTGCGGCTGTCGGTGGGGAGGTCGGGGTTGGTGCAGGTGAGGGTGATGGACTTAGCCCCCGTCGTGTGGTTGCCCAGGGAGCAGAGGTACATCCCCGTGGGCTCGGTGACCTCCAGCGTAACCATGTCGCAGAGGGAGATGGACTGCATGACACCGCTGATCTCGTGGTAGCCGTCGGGGCGGCGGGCGGTGACGTCCAGAAAGAGGTTGATCTTGGCGGGGGCGGACAGGGTGGTCTTCATAGTTCCTCCATTGGAAAAGGGATCTGGGGCGGGTCAGAGTAGATCCGCGTTGACGCGGGGGTGGTATTTGGGCAGGACGGCGGGGTCCTGAAGCTCCTCCATGGCGTAGCGGCGGATCCCGTTGCGCTCCATGCAGGGGGCGGCGGCTTTGGGGTCGAAGAAGTAGGCCCTCTCCCCGATAGCGGAGCAACCCACCATGGATTCGGAGAACAGAAGCCCCGCGCGGTTGTTGTAATTTCTGTTGATAGGCAAGGAAGAAATGGGGATCCGATCCTTTTTGGGGATGGACTCCCGCGCCGTGAACCAGGTCACCACACGGGAATGGGAAGCCATGACCTCGGCCTCGGTGGGGATATGGTCGAAGACCTCCTCGGTGATGGCGGTGAGGAAGGAGTTCCAGACGAAGTCCAGCACCAGGGCGGCGCGAAAGCCCCCCTCCACGGCGTAGGCGTAGAGGTCACCTTTATGCAGAGTAGGCTCCCGCTTCTTCGCGGTCTTCTTGGGTTTTCGGACTTTCGCGGGGGTGGAATTGATCTTTTCCCAGAACTTGTTCAGGGCACGGCGGCGGCTCACGATCAGCTCGGGCTCATTGCCCAGCTCGTTCCAGAACTTCAGGTCGGCCTCGGTGTCGATGATCTGTCGGACGGTCTGCCACAGCCACTCGTCCCGCTCGCCGCACTCCCAGAGGCTCTGGGCCAGGGCGTAGTAAACGGTGTAGAGCAGGGGGCCGCTGTCCCCGTCGGAGAACTCCTCTTGGTACTCGGCCAGGATGGCGCGGTAGACCTCCATGGCGGTGGCATCGTCCTTGTAGCGGTCGAAGAATTCGTCGTACACGTCCATGAATTCGTCGCTTTGCCTGATGCCTGTGCCCCATGCGCTCATAGGTTTTTCACCTTTCTGTTTGTGTTCAAATTTGGGTTTATCGGTGGGTTTCTCCGTGAGCCTTCCCCAGCGGGGAAGGGGGACCACCGCAGGTGGTGGATGAGGAGAGCGGGTTTGATCTTTCATACGGGTGTATACGTAAAGTCCTTGATACGCCAAGAGAAATTATACCCGATACCAAACCGTAATTCACTCTCCTCATCCACCGCTTTGCGGTCCCCCTTCCCCGCTGGGGAAGGCAAAGGATCGGTCCGATAAACCCCAATTTACCTTCTCTCCCTCACCAGCATCCCCGT
>JAFULU010000250.1 GCA_017483125.1 Clostridia bacterium | reverse complement strand
ATGAGGAGAGTGGGTTTGGTTTTCATACGGGTATATACGGAAACCATTGATACGCCAAGAAAATTCATACCCGATGCCAAGCGGAAACCTGCTCTCCTCATCCACCGCTTTGCGGTCCCCCTTCCCCGCTGGGGAAGGCAAAGGAACGGACCGACAAACCCCAATTTGAAAAATTTTCAAACTTTTTTTCAAAATCCTGTAATATTTCCCGATTTTTGGTGTCTTATATAATAGAGCCCCTACCGATCATCCCAAAAACCGACCGATTATCCCACATTCCCCCCATTTCCCGTTTTTTGTGGTATAATCAACCCAAACGCACCCCACGAAAGGAGAATCCCATGAGATCCACCGCCCTTCGCCTCACCCTCCCCCTGCTGTTGCTGGCCCTCTGCCTCACCCTCAACGGCTGCTTTGTTTTCGTCCCCGCGCCGCCCCCCGTGGACACCTCCGACCTCGGCACCCCACAGACCTTCGAGAAGGCGGGCATCACCCTCCACCTCACCGACAAGTTCAAGGAGGAGCAGAGCGAGCGGGGCTTTGACGCCTACTATACCACGAGCTACTGCGGCGTGGTGGTCCTCAAGGAGCCCTTCACCCTGGAGGAGGGTCTGGCCGAAAGACCCCTGGAGCAGTATATCCAAAACGTCATTGAGAACAACGGCCACGAAAACATTGAGCCCCAAACCGCCGACGGCCTGTGGTACTACGTCAACTACAACAACAGTAGCTACCGTTGCGTCTACTCCTACGCCTACAAGGGCACCGACGCCTTCTACGTGGTGCAGTATATCCTCAACACCCAAGACGAGGAGACCCTGAAGCCCATCATCCACGACTGGGCCAAGGAAACCTCGGTGAAATAAGTGTAATCCCAAGAAAGGAAATCAAGCCATGAAAAACAACACTACCCAAGCGATTATCCGCCGCGCCCTTCCCCTGCTGATGATCGCCCTTGTCCTCCTTGCCGCCCTCATCTCTTGCACGCCCGACATGGACGTTGGGAACAACACCGAGCTGGCCGATCAGTTCATGGATCACGTCATAGCGGATGACTACGCCGCCGCCTACGGTATGGTCAAGGCCACCGTAACCGATTCCGACTTCCGCGCCTACTGGACCACCGTCCAAACCGTCGCCGACGGTGCCAAGACCTATGAGATGAAGCAGATCGGTTGGAACCTCAACCGATCGAACGGCGTCACCACCCGTACCACTGCTTATCAAGCCGAGCTGGACAACGGCCGCACCGTCCTTCTGCGCGTCGTGACCCAAGACGGCATCGAGGGCATCGCGGGCATCCACTTCTCGGACATCACCGACTTTTTGGCGAGCACAGAGGCCTTTGTTCCCACCGTCCGCGTCATCCTGTGGGTGGTCTCCGCCCTGGCCATGGCCTTCACGGTCTGGATGTTCGTGGACTGCCTCCGCCGCAAGATGAAGTACAAGGTGGTCTGGGCCATTCTGATCTTCTTCGGCCTCTGCTTCACCTTCACCGTGGGTGAGACCTCCAACTTCTCCTTCAACGTGGGTCTATTCTTCCAGACCTCCTCCATTGAGGCCGACCCGGGGCTTTTGGCCGTCGTCACCAAGCTGGTCATCCCCGTGGGCGCGATCCTGTACCTCTGCCTGCGCAAGAAGTTCACGGTCGACCCGAAACACCCCGAGGGGGAAGTACCCGCCGATCCCTTCGCACAGCCCGAGACCGAGACCGTCCCCGAGGCTGACGGCTCCCACCCCGCTCCTTCCGCCGAAGCCGACGCAAATGAAGGCGGTGAGGAGTCATGACCAAAAGGATCGTCACAGCTCTCCTCGCCCTGCTCCTCTTGACCCTCACGGCCGCTGGCTGTCAAGACCAAGCAAGCGACCCGCCTCTTCTCATGGTTTTGGATCCCTAGTCCATCCACGAGGTAGCCGACCTGACCTGCTGGGTCTATATGTCGGGGGAGACCAAGATCCTGACGGGAGAGAAGGTCTATGAGCTGTACCGCCTCCTGTTTAGCGCCATGGCAGAGGCCGAGACCGCCCAGCCCCAAAGCCGTCCCGACGGCGAGCAGCACTCCAGCATCAAATTCTACGTGGAAGTCGAGACTACTGACCCGCCCGAGACGACCTCCTATGGCTTTCTCGTCAGCAACACCCAACACTACGGCTTCTTTGGCGTATACCAAAGCGGCTACTTCACCTTCAGCCTGTCCCCGCTCCACTCCTACGCCGATGCGTATCAGGGCGAGGAGGGACTGTATGAGGAAGTTGTGAGTTATTTTGAATAAACAAAAAGACCGATCCTGTTGGGTCGGTCTTTTCTGTAGGTTCCATTACCGTAACGGGGCACGCGAACCGTAGCCCGCTCATTCCTCCCAGGGCAGCTCCACCACCGTATACCCGTGTCCCACGGCGGGCAGGAATTTGCGGATCAGATCCTCGGTCTTCACCTTGATGCTGGAGGTATTGATGCAGGGATGGCACCCCATGTACTCCTCCCGCAAAAGCTCGGAGTCAATATACAGCTTCACCTTGCCCTCGCGGTCGTTCATCAGCCCCAGCACCGTCACCGACCCGGGGGTCAGCCCCAGCAGAGACTCCATAGCCTCCTCGGGCGCGAAGCTCAATCGCGACGAGCCGATGAGACGGGAGAAGGTCTTGGTCTTGAACCGCTTCTCCCCGGGCATGAGGAGCAGATGAAACTCGGTCTTGCTCTGGTTGCAGAGAAAGAGATTTTTGCACATGGCCACACCGAGGATGGCGTCAGCCTCGTGGCAGGCCTCAATGGTAAACAGAGCCTCGTGGTCCAGACGCTCAAAGGGAATGGACAGGGACTTCAAAAGGTCGTAGGCCGCCACCTCGCGGGGCAGACGGGAAGTACTGTCGGCGGGACGGCCGCTGTACAGGGTCTTATCGGGAATCAGGGAATCGGACATGATGGGCACCTCACTGTTTATATTGCCCCTATTATACTCCAATTTCCCTCGCTTGTCAATGGCCTTGACCAAAAAGAAACGGCCCCCCGAGGGGAGCCGGATCCTTGTGAAAGGGAATTACCAGATGATGTACAGCCAAGCCAGCAGAGCCTGCACGATGGCACCGACGGGCAGGAAGTTGCCGCCCGCAAAAGCGGTGATGACAGACACCAGAGCCAGCACGAAGATAATGACACCGAAAATGCGGCGCTTCAAGGGCTTGATGCGGAACAGACCGAAGATACCGGCCAGCAGCATGATGACACCGGCGGTGGCGGTCAGGAGCGCGCCGACGTCCAGAGCCAGAATGGCCTTGATGGCGGTCAGGGGAGCACCGATACCCCAAACGATGTACACGATGCTGATGATGATGTGGATGATCTTCTTCATGGGAAACCTCCATTCAAAGTATTGTACCCATATTATAACAGATTCTTACGATTTTGTCAATAAAAAATTCAAATTCTTATCAAAATTAATTGGATGATACCGAATTACAGCACCAGCTCCATGCCCACCTTCTGCACCGCCAGCCCGCATTTCTCATAGAACCGCATGGCGGACGGATTGCAGGCCCATACGTTGAGGGTGAGGTTGTAGTAGCCGTTTTCGCGGGCGTACTCCACCGCGTAGTCGTAGAGCACCTTGCCGATCCCACGCCCCCGCATAGCTGCGTCCACGCAGAGATCGTCGATGTAGAGGGTGGTGATCTTCTGCATGGAGGCGGCGGTCTGAGCCTGGCGCACGCAGAAGCAGTACCCCACCAGCTCGCCCTCCAGGATCGCGGCGAATATGGGGGTGTTAACCCTGTCGGTAAGAAGTCCCCGCAGCTGATCGGCGGTATACTTCTTGCACCCGGGAATGAAGAGATCGGGCCGCCCCTCGGCGTGAAGCCCGTGTACCTGATAGAGAAGAGCCTCCAGACGGGGAATGTCGGATTCTACCGCGGGGCGAATGATGATGTCGGACATGGTTTACTCCTTTTATTCTGGGTTTGTCGGGATGTTAGAATAGGTTGTAGGGGCGATTCACGAATCGCCCGTATAATGAAAAAACATTCGTACACTTTGCCTTTTAGGGACGGCGGGCGATTCATGAATCGCCCCTACGGTGATCGGATCCTTCCCGATAAACCCCAATTTACTTCACAAACTCCCTCGCAACCTTACCCAGTCTCGCCACGCCCTCCTTGATCTGCTCGTCGGAAGGAGTGGAGTAGTTCAGACGGAAGGACATGGAGCCCTCGGTCACGTCGCAGTTGAAGGTGGCACCGGGCACGATCATGAGCTTTTCGGCCATGCAGGCCTTCAGGAAGGCGGAAGCGTCCACCCCTTCGGGCAGGGTCACCCAGATGAACAATCCGCCCTCGGGACGGGTGAACCTCACGGCGGCGGGAAGCTCTGCTTCGAGGCAATCCAGCATGAGCTTGCACTTGCGGCCGTAGACCTCGCGGATCATGGCGATGTGGGCGTCCAGATCGCACTCGGTCATGAACTTGTAGCAGAGCATCTGGAAGAACTGGTTGGTGTGGACGTCCTCGGACTGCTTGGCCACCACCATCTTGGCGGCCACCTCCTCGGGAGCCACCACAAAGCCCACACGCATACCCGCGGACAGGATCTTGGAGAAGGAGGAGCAGTAGATGACCAGTCCCTCGGTGTCGAAGCTCTTGATGGTGGGGATCTCCTCACCCGCAAAGCGTAGCTCGCCGTAGGGGTTGTCCTCCAGGATCATCAGCCCATACTTCTTGCAGACCTCGTAGATGGCCTTGCGCTTCGTGAGAGAGGTGGTGATGCCCGCGGGATTCTGGAAGGTGGGGATGATGTAGAGGAGCTTGGCGTTGGGAGTGGCCTTGATGGTCTCCTCCAGAGCCTGCACGTTCATGCCGTCCTCCTCAATGGGCACGCCCACGGTGTTGTAGCCGCAGGAGCGGAAGGCGTTGAGACCGCCGATGAAGGTGGGATTCTCGCAGATAACGGTGTCACCCTCGTTGCAGAATACCTTGGCGGCCAGCTCAATGCCCTGGTTACCGCCCGAGACGATGATGGTGGTGTCGTTGAAGCTGTCACCATCGGCCACCGACTTGCCGATGCCCCAGACCGTCTTCTGCCGCTCGGCCACGGCGCGGCGCAGAGGCTCGTAGCCGTCGGTGGCACCGTACTGGAGGGCGGTGGTGGAATCATTGGCGAAAATATCAGCGGCAAAGCGTGCCAGATCCGCCACGGGGAAGGTCTCGGGGGCAGGGTTGCCCGCGGCCAGGGTGATGGTATCGGCGTCCTTGGGGGCTTTCAGGATCTCACGGATCGCCGAGGGCTTGAGGCTGGCGATCTTGTTGGAAAATTGGTAGGTCATGATGGAATTTCCTTTCGTGGATAGGGGAGAATTATGATAGTATATTGTAGCACAAAAGCGGCGTTTTTGCAAGGGGTTTGACCGAAAAAACAGATCCTCGTGTCAAAATATACACACTGACGGTTTGCGTTGACCGTTGAACCGTTGAACCGTGAGCGCGGGAAAAGAAGACCGCCCCTCCCAAAAAAGGGAAGGGCGGACAGTTTCCTCTATAAGAAGTCCTTACTCATCCTTCTTCCGCGCGACGAAGGCCACGCCGAGAAGGGAAGCCAGGAGAGCCGTAGCGGGAATACTCACCACGCCGCCGCAGCCCTTCTTGGGGGGCTCGGTCTCGCTCTCACCCTCGGTAGGAGCATCGGTGGCGGGGGCGTCGGTGGGCGCATCGGTGGGATCCTCGGGTGCCTCGGTGGGGGCATCGGTAGGAGCCTCGGTCTCCTTTTCGGGATAGGTGATCTCGGACACGCCGGGGATGTAGTTCTGGTAGACGTAGTTCAGTCTGCCCAGAGGAGCGATGTCACCGTCGCAGTAGAAGTCCTCCATCTCGTCGTAGGAGGTCTCGCTGTCGGCCCACTTGAACTCCACCTTGATCTCCTTGTAGCCCTCGATGCCCAGCATCTCCAGGGGAACGGCGATCATCATCTCGTTGTCCTTGACGCGGTAGGAGACCTCGCCGATGGACTCGAAGCCGAACTTACCGTCGGCGCCGTTGTACTTGGCCACCGTGGTGGTGAACTCGTCCTTGGCCTGGTAGTTGACAATGAAATCGTAGCCGTACCAGCCGGTCTCACCCTTTTCGGGATCGCGGCCGTCCACGTTGAGGTAGAGCTGCATCCAGGAGGACGCGGTGTCGAACATGGAAATATCGTCCACGGTCTTGACGTAGAAGTAGAGGTTCTTGGAGTCAGAGGTCACCTTGGAGAACTGAATGTCGTTGCGGCCCGAGGTGTTCTGGTAGGGAGTACGGCCGAAGCCAATGGCGTCACGGTCCATGGTGTCGCCGGTAGCGTCCACGTAGGTCACCTCAACGCCGTTCCACTGGTCGAAGCCGCCGGTGACGTTGATGGGATTGCGGGCGTCCTGCACCACGATGGGAGCGGTGCCCTTAGCCTTCTGGACGTTGTAGATGAGCTGCATGTAGTAGTTGTCGAAGTAACCGCCGCGCATCATCTCGGTATCGCGGGAGAACTCGGCGGAGGCGGTGTCCACGAAGTAGATCCAGCCGTCGTCTGTGGGCTGACGCTGAGCCACCCACTCGTTCCAGCCCGTGACCAGAATGATGGGCGCCTCGGAGGCGATGGCGTGATCCCACTGAGCCTGGAAGTTCAGACCGTAATTGGTCAGAGACTGATCGGCCTTCCACGCCTCGTAGGCGTTCCTAAGGGTGCGGTTGAACTTGCTGTTGGAAGAGGCGATGCCGTCGGGGTTGACGAAGGAACGGCCGCGGTTGGTGTAGTTGCTGTACAGGGAGGAGTGGGAGAAGCAGACGGTGCCGCTGTGCTGGGCCACCGAGACGTTGATGGCGTTGGGGTTGCCGTTCTCGTCCTTGAAGACGCGCTGGGGCCACTCAAAGTCCATCCAGGGCCAGCCGTTCTCCTTGAAGTTGGGATCGTTGGGCCACTGGTTCTGCTGAATGGTGAAGAAATCGTTGATGTTGGCGTCGTAGGGAGCCACGATAACGGGCTTGCCATCCAGCATGAACCAGGTGTCGGGGTACAGGTTCTTCTTGTAGATGTTGTTGTACAGCTCGTTGACCACGCCGTTTGCGCTGGAGTTGGTGTAGAAAACAACCTGAGGCGCGTCGAAGCCCTCCTCGTTGAGCTGGTGGAGAACCTCCATGAGCTTGAGGGCGTTGTTACGGTAGGCGTAACCGTTGGTCACATCGAAGAAGACGAAATCAATGTTGGCCATGGTGAGGAGCTCAGCGTGCTTGCGGAGCACCCAGGCGTCATTGGCGTAGTAGTAGCCATAGAGGGGCTCGGCGAACCAGTGCATGGCGCCGGCGGGGCCATACTTGCCGCAGTCCACGTTGTCGGCCTTGTCGATGCCCAGCTCGTCGATGATCTTCTGGAGGTCGAAGGCGCCGGAGTCGCCGTGCTCGCCGTGCCACAGGAAGTAGAACAGACCGATGTAGCGCTCACCGTCCTTGTAGGAGCCGACCTCGGCGGAGCTGTACAGAGGACGGTTCAGGTCGTCGGTGCCCGCGTAGCCGCCGAAGAGGTAGTTGTTGTTGTTGGGGACGGTGTAGGACAGGGTCTCGCCGTTGACCTCGTAGGAGATGGTCACGGTCTTGCCGTCGGCGGAGGTGGTGTACTTCAGAGTACCCTCGCTCTTGTCGTACTCGGTGGTCTCCATCTCCTTGTAGGTAGGATCAGCCCACTCGACCTCCTTCTTGGCCTCCTCCTCAGCTCTCTTCTGCTCCTCCTCCCAGGCCTCCTTGGCCTTGTACTCGTCAAAGTTGAAGCCGTTGGCGTCGGCCTCGGTGGTGAAGAAGGCGTAGCACTTGATATCAACGGAGGAGCCGGCCTTGACGCCGCCCTCCAGAGGGTCGATACGGAAGATGGAGAAGTTCACCGACTCAGGAGCGTCCTTCCAGGCGGTCAGCTCCACCACGATGGTCTCCCACTGACCGGAGGGATTCCATTTCCACTGCTGGTTGGTGCCCGCGGAGCCCATGGTACCGTTGTCGGAGCGGGTGCAGAAGAACTCACCCTTGTAGTTACCGGTGGTGCGGTAGAGGATCTTGACGTACTTCATCTCGCAGGGCTTGACGGGGGGACACCAGAGCCAGGTGTAGGGGTCGTTGGCCGTAGCGGTGAAGGTGGTGTAGCCGTCCCGGGTCTCTACGTTCATGTTCGCGGTATTGGCGAAGGTAGAGAGGAGGCTGTCGTTGGAAAAGTCATAGATAAAGACAGGGTCGGTGGTGTTGAAGGTCTTGTCCTCGGCGCTGACGATGAGGGTGATGATGGTGGCGAAGGCCGAGCCCATCATCAAAAACGCCAGCACGATGGCAAGAGCCGTCAAAAGCTTTTTCTTCTTCATGGTGTTGTTTCCTTTCTGAGCGGAGCCGCGACGGCAGCATACCGCAAGATAGAAATATTATAACAAAAAATTGTAAAAAAAGCAAGAGTCTCGGGGGAAATTTACGCAATATGTACAAAAGTTTACAAAGTGGGAAAAGAGTTCAGGTTGGGGTTTATCGGTGGGGTTCCTCGTCGTAGGGCGGGGGCTTGCTCCCGCCGAATAGCCCTCTCACCCGCTTCGCGGGAGCTCTCCCAGAGGGAGAGCCTTTCGTACAAAACCAGCAAAATCCCCTTTCCCGACAAGTTT
>JAFULU010000024.1 GCA_017483125.1 Clostridia bacterium | reverse complement strand
TGTCAACCTATAGAGTTGATATATACAACGGGGGGTGAAGATGTGTGCTTCTGTAGCGGCTACTATGGAAAACCATTGACATAATAGTTATAATACAGCCCACCAGGGAGAAGATACTGTTGTGTACATGAATGGCATTCCCCCATCTCCGCCACGAAAAGGACCTGAAACGAACACATTCTGTTCGGTTCGGGTCCTTTTTTGCTGAACTTTGAAAAAAGGATTAGCTTAACGCCAAGTGTGCTCACACATTTATATTTACTTGTAACTATTCAGCCAAGCAAAGAGTCTCCACTCAAGAGCGAAGAAAATTACCTCAAAGGCAGAGAAGCCTTGCTTGCGCGCGGTGGATAAATAAGTAAGTATGTCAAAGAACGCGACAGCACAGTTGTACATTGACAAAGGACGAAAAGTATGGTAAGCGAATGGCTCAGCCCCTTTTCGCATAGCGGATCTCTATGCCGGGCATACGGCTTGCGGATGCTCTGCCCGGATACCCATACGACGGCTCCGTCGTTCAAACAATATTTACATTTTTTTGCCCGAAGCCTCTTGACTGTCCCCCGGGGGCATAGTTTACAATATACGCAGATAAGAAGAAAAGGGGGGATCACCGTGCGCGTCCGCGAGGTCGAGATCTTAACGGGGCTCAATCGCAAGGCCATCCGTCTGTACGAGGACAAGGGACTGTTGGCGGTGGAGCGGTCCGACAACGATTACCGCGAGTACACCGCCGAGGATGTTTCCCGCCTGCGGAGGATCGCGGTCCTGCGGCGGGCGGGGATTGCCCTCTCGGATATCCAGCTCTGGCAGGACCGGGTCATTACGGGCAAGGAGATGCTGGACAAGCGTCTGTCCGAACTGCGGGATGCCGCCGATGCCGCTGAGGATCAGGTGCGACTCTGCAACCGTCTCTCGGATGTCATCGGGCAGAATCACTTTGATGAGGACGTTGACACCGACAGCTTGCTGAATACTCTTCCCGCCGCCGAGGACGAGGAGGAGACCGAGCCGATCAGCCCCTCCCTCCCCTTGACGCTGGGATTGGATATCGGCACCACCACCATCAGCGCCGCGGTGCTGGAGCCTGTTTCCCGCCGCGCGGTGGCTGTCTACACGGTTCGGAACCATTACGCCCTTCCTCCCCTCCACCCATGGGAGCGGCTGCAGGATGCCGAGCGGATCTTCAGTAAGGTCAAACGGCTCCTGGACTTCCTACTCAAGCGCTATCCAAAGGTCACTGCCATTGGATTGACAGGGCAGATGCACGGGATCCTGTATCTGAACGACGAGGGACGGGCATTGACACCCCTGTATACCTGGCAGGACGGACGCGCCGGGGAGGGCTTCCCCTCTGCCTGTCGCTACATAGCCGAGAAAACCGGCTATCGACTCTCCCCGGGATACGGTCTGGCCACCCACGTCTCCGAAGCTATGGCGGGTCATGTGCCGTCGGAGACCGCCATGCTCTGCACGGTCATGGACTATACCGCCGCCCGTCTGTGCGGTCATGCCCGTCCCATTACCCATGCCTCCAACGCGGCCAGTCTCGGTCTCTTCGATCTGACGAAGGGATGCTTTGATCTCACGGCCCTGGAGACGCTGGGGATCCCGCTGTCTTTGCTTCCCACCGTGACTCATAAAGCCGAGATCGTAGGATTTTACAACGGGATTCCCATTGCCGTTCCCATCGGGGACAATCAGGCAGGCTTTCTCGGGGCTGTGCGGGACGGTGCCCATGCCGCCTTGGCCAACTTCGGCACGGGGAGTCAGATCTCTCTTCTGACCGACTCTCCCGAGGCGGTGACCTGTGATCCTGATATCGAGGTGCGCCCCTTTCTGGAGGGCTCATTCATGGTCAGTGGCTCCGCCCTCTGCGGGGGACGGGCCTATGCCGTGGTGGAGCGTTTCTTCAGCCGTTACGCCGCCGCTTGCGGACTGCCCGACAAGCGCCAGTATGAGACCATGAACCGTCTGGCCGCCGATGGGTTGAAAAACGGTACTATACTCCCCGTTCGCACCACCTTCTGCGGTACTCGCTCGGATCCCACCCTAAGGGGAAGCGTGACCGGGCTGACCGAGGACAATTTTACCCCCGAGGGCTTCATCGCGGGGACCGTCATGGGCATGGCCGAGGAGTTGTACGGGATGTTTGGCCGTATGCCGCGGGAGAGGGTCTCCACATTGGTGGTTTCAGGCAACGCCGCCAGACTCAACCCCGCCCTGCCCGTTGCTCTGGAGCGGGTATTCGGTATGGCGGTATCCATTCCCGACCATCGGGAGGAGGCAGCTGTGGGTGCCGCCCTGTTCGCCCATATTGCTATGACAAATCCATCATCACATAAGGAGGTTACCTCATGAAACATTTCAGCCGTTCTTTGACTAAGCGCGCCGCCTCCATTCTTCTGTCCATCCTGCTTTGCGGTGTTCATCTCCTGCCCCTGACCTCGGTCAGCGCGGCGGAGGGGAACCCTCTCACCGGTCTCCATGGCCTCACGGGCACGTGGAGCTTTGAGGGGGACGCCTTTGTGGGCAAGAGCAACGGAGCCGGTGACGTATTTGCCATTTCGGAGGACTACGTCGCCGCCGACGATCTGTTCACCTACGAGGCGACGGTCACGTCGGTCACTGCCAACCCCGATTTCAACGCGTCCCTCATCTTCGGTCTGAAGGATCCCAACAAGCCCGCCGCGCGCTTTTACGACTTCGGCATCATGACGGGCAGTCACCGCTTTATCCGCTTCGACCAGACAAACGGGATCCCCGAAAGCGGCGTGGACGTGGGGGGACTGACCGAGAAGAAGAACACTTATCACGTCAAGATCGTCCGCCACACCGCCGAGGAGTTTGAGTATTTCATCGACGGCGTATCGGTGCTGACCGGGACCCATCTCAATTTCGCGGGAGGATACGTGGGTATGATGACCAACGATAACGGAACCTACGAGGATGTCCGCCTCACGGTGACGGGCAAGCTGGGCTCGGAGGAGAGCGGCTTTGTCTCGGAGATCACGGGCTGGACGCCCATCAACGGCACCTGGAGCGAAGGGACCAAGGGCTACACGGGCGTGACCTGGGGCGGTGATACCTGGGCGTACGCCAAGGACGCCGAGATCCCCGCGGATACCTCATTCGTCTACGAGGCTGACGTGGAGCTCAAGGCGGGCAACCACGCTGCGGGCATCCTGTTTGGTGTACAGGATCCCGAAAACGACCAAGGCCGCCCCGCCCGTCTGTACAGTTTCCTCATGGCGAGGGGGGATGGCAACGTCATGGTCTTCACCCACAAGAACGGCTCCGCCGAGTGGATCGAGGTCGCGGGCATGAGTGCCGCCGACAAGCAGGCCGAGCTTTACCATCTCCGCATGGAACTGATGGCCTCGGGCAGTGCTAATTTCTACGTTAACGGTACCCTGTATAAGTCCATGACCATCCCCCATTATCAGGGCGGCTATCTCGGTCTGATGGTCTCGGGAGGCACCACGGCGACCTTCAATAATCTGCGCTATACCCCCGTCTCCAAGCCTGTTCTGGAGGACTTGATGGTTGACGGCGCCGAGCTGGACGGTGTTTTTTCCGCCAATGATCCCACCTACTGGGCAAGCGTCCCTTACTCCACCGAGAGAATCGGCCTGACAGCCGCTTTTGACAGCGAGATATACGAGGTCACGGTGGGAGGGGCCTCCTACACGGCAGGTGACAGGAGGGAGATCGCCCTGAACGTGGGGCAGACCTCGGTGGCGGTGACCGTCAAGGATCCCGCCACGGGCATTTCGGCGGTCTACACCCTGCATATCGTCCGCGAGCCCGATCCCGCCACCCTCTACCAGGAGCAGTCCCGCCCCAGGTATCATTTCACCCCCTACACCTACCAGATGAACGATCCAAACGGCCTGGTCTACAACGCCGCCACAGGGGAGTATCACCTGTTCTTCCAATGCAACCGTCCCTTCGATACGGGAGTGGCGGGCCTGACGGGCACCACGAGCTGGGGCCACGCCGTCTCCAAGGATCTTGTCCATTGGGAGGAACTGCCCCTGGCTGTCCTGCCCGATGAACTGGGCATGGCCTGGTCGGGCTCGGCGGTCATTGACTACCACAATACCTCGGGGCTGTTCGATGACTCCACGCCGCCCGAGTCCCGCATGGTGCTGTTCTACGCCAGCGTGGGCGGCGACACCACCTATGGCTACGCCAAGGAAAGCATGGCCTACTCTACCGACGGCGGCCGCACCTTCATCAAGTACGAGGGCAACCCCGTGGTCAAGAACCCCGATAACCAATACGGCGGCGGTCTCCGCGATCCCAAGGTGTTCTGGTACGAGGATGGGACCATGGAGGGCGGCGGTATCTGGGTCATGGTGACCGTAGGCGATCTCCACATCTTCACCTCCCATAACCTCATCGACTGGAAGCATTGCGGCCGTCCCGTAGGGCTGGACGGTCAGGTCTTTGACTCCGAGTGTCCCGATCTCTATCCCCTGCCTGTGGATGGGGATGAGAAAAACGTCAAGTGGGTCTACACGGGCGGTGGCATCTTCTACATCATCGGCCGTATGGAAAAGACGGGAGAGGACACCGTCATGTTCATCCCCGAGACCGAGCGGATCTACGCCCTCAACGGTATTGCTGACCAGGGCGCGGGCAACCCCGCTCCCGAGACCTACGCCACCCAGACCTTCAATTCCGAGAAGCTGGGACGCCGCGTCTCCATCAGCTGGCTCCGCGATCCCTCCATGTATTGGAAGGATAAGCATTGGAATTCCGCCCAGTCCCTGCCTATGGAGCATAGCCTTCGCACCGTGAACGGGCGGGTCAAGCTCTTCTCCTATCCCGTTTCCGAGGTGGACGCCCTCCGCGGCGACGTTCTTCTGTCCCTGGAGAACGTGACGGTTACTCCCGACACCGAAAACATTCTGAAGGGCATATCCTCCACCTGCTGTGATCTGGTGGCTACCATTGATCTGGGCGACGCCACCGAGGTGGGCTTCAAGGTGCGTATGAGCGAGAGAGCGGGCCGCGAAGAGCTGGTCATCCGCTACGACAAGACCGCGGGAAAGCTGTACGTGGATAAGAACAAGACGGGCAGCGGCTCCTATCTGGGGGTCTACGAGCCCGACATGGTCACCCTGGACGGCTACCGCATCACCCTCCGCATCCTGCTGGATCAGATCTGTTATGACGTCTACGGCAACGGCGGTGAGGTCGCGTTGGCGTGAATGTTCTACTCCGACTTCCGAATCACAGTAATTGAATTCTTCACCAAAGGAAACTCAACGGTGTAATCAATTGTGATATACAACATGTATGAGGTATTGAATAACTCCACCGATACACCTCC
>JAFULU010000249.1 GCA_017483125.1 Clostridia bacterium | reverse complement strand
TGGGGGAAGGTGGCGCCCGCCGACGGCGGGTGACGGATGAGGGTCACACAAAAGGTTTCCTATCGGTTCAAACTGTTCGCTAAACCCCAATTTTCAAAATAACATTCTCAAAAGAAAAGGGGCCACCGACCGCATCGGTGACCCCCAAAACATATTCAATACTGCTTCACACTCACGGAAACCTTCTCCTCATCCAGCATCCGTACCTCCCTCGGCAGCACCACACGGCACTCATAGGCCGCGGGAGCCGTCACGCGGAGGCGGAAGGACTCCCCATCGTACCGCCAGTCCACGCTGACGATGCCCTCGGGGGTCTCGCGGGTGCCTCGTGCCCAGCGCAGACCGCAGATGTGGGGCGCGATCTCCACCACAGGCTCACCCTCGCCGTCCTTGTCGTAGACCTGGAAGCCCAGACCCAGCACGTCCCGCATGAGGTGAACGCCGAAGTGGGCGGTGAAGCCATGACAGCGGGAGGAGGTGTCGATGGCGGTGTTCTCCCAGATGGTACCGGGGCCCTCGCGAAGCTGAGGCTCACAGATGGCCAGCAGATCCTCATAGCACTTGTCGTAGTAGCCCAGACGGGTCAGCATATCCAGACGGATACACAGACCGATGAAGAGTTGGGCCTCTCCCACCATGGGATCCTTGGCGAAGATGGGCGCGGGACCCATCTTGTCCCGTACCGTCCTGGCCAGCAGAGGTGCCTCCTCGGCGGTGAACAGACCGCACCAGAGAGAGGTGTACAGGGCGGCCTCGCTGAACAGCCCGCGGCTGCGGAGACCACCGTTCTCATCCACCGTAAAGGAGTCGGGAACCTGACTCAAAGAAGCGGGATCTCTGCCGCCCAGAACAGCCTTTCGCAGGATCTCGCGGAGAGCTTCACCCTCGGCGATCCACTCGGGATGGTCAAAGGTCTCGCCCAGGCAGATCATCATGTAGGCGTACAGAGCGTTGGCCGCCGAGGACACGGGCTGCTGATGCTCTCCCAGATTGGACATGGACCAGTCGATGAAGAGCCAGGGCAGATTCTCCAGAAGCCCGCTCTTGCCGATGAAGTCGCGGCTACCTTGGACGAAGGCCTCGATACGGGGCTTATGCTCGTCGCGAAAGGCAATGTCACCCGTGCGGCGGATGAACTCACAGACCTCCACCATGAGCCAGAAGGTCCAGGTGGTGATGCCCGTCATGTCCTTGTAGGAGGGCTTCAAGGCGGGGTAGACCTCGGGGAAGAAGCTGTGGAACATCCCGTCGGCAGGGGTCAGGAGGAAGTTCTCCAGATACTCCCGCTCCACACGGTTGTCCGACAGCAGGAGGGAGGCCGCCCGACCCGTCCACAAAGAGTCGCAAAGCCAGCCACCCCGCTCGCGCTCGGGGCAGTCCATGAAGATGTCCAGGGTGTTGAGGAGCAGAGTCTTCTTGGCCGCCTTGTAGACACGGTTGACGTTGTCGTCGGAGCAGAGGAAGGACGCCCGCTTCTCGTCGGGGTAGGAATCCTCCAGAATGGACAGGTTGTGTACCGTCACCGTACCCACCCCGCGGAAATACACCACCATATACCGCGCCAGAGCAGGCTCCATGGTGACCACCTCGGTCAGCCCCGCGGGAACGTGGAGACGGGTCACATTGCTGAAATGGTGGGGGACCGTACCGTCAGGGTCAATGATCTCGGAGCGGACAATGTCGATGGTGCCCGCCTTCTCGCAGGTCACCGCCAGACGGATGAAGCCCACACGGCTCTCCCCGCCGTCCCAGGAGGCAAAGAAGTCTTCGGTGCCCACAGGGGTCAGCACAAGCCCCTCTCCGTCAAACTCGGCCCGCACGACACCGTCGGGATTCTCCACCGTGCGTCGGCAATCGTTGGTGGGACGCTCGGGCAGGGAAGCGAAAACCGGCATATTGTGCTCGTAGAAAAAGGTGGGGACAGAAACGGTGGGGTCGATCTTCACCACTCCAAAACCCGTGACCTCCTCGAAGGCGTACTCCTTCAGAGTGGGCATCAAGGCCTCGTGAGCCAGATACACAGGCTCGGACTCCATGACGGCGGCGGGAACGAATTCCCCGTAGCCCAGCTTCCAGAGATAGTAGTCATCGTCCAAGGTGTAGATCTCGATGCACTCGCGGCTGTGAGAGATGCGCTCACAGAGGGGCGCGCGGGCGGTGATGGGGCAGACCACCCACTCGTCCCGCCCCGTGGCGGCGATTACCTCGCCGTCCGCCTCGATCTCGGCGATGAATAAACCGTCCTCCATGGTGCAGTCGTTGGAGTAGTGGTTGTACCCCTCCCAGTCGCGGCCGTAGGCCACCACCTCCACGCCGATGTGGTTGACACCGTCCACCAAGCGGTCGGTGATGTCCACCTCGTCCACGCGGCAGTAGCCGTGAGCGGTGCGGGCGGGGCCGTGCATGGCGATCTCGCCGTTGACGTACAGACGGTAGATGTTGCGGGCGGTCAGACGGATCACCACCTGACTGACAGTCAAGCCCTCCTCCCCCTCGGGAGCGGACAGATCCAGGGCGTGATAGAAGCCGTACTGGGATACCGCCACCGGCTCGGCGGGCGGAGCAGGGAAGAACACCGCTTTCGCGGCGGAAAAGATCACGGGATGCATAGAAGATCTCCTTTCGCGCGGCAAATACCGCTTACTGCCTCTATTGTACCATAGAACCCCGTTTTTTGCAAGAGAATCCCGCGAATTTGACCGAAAAACTCCCGCGGAATACGCCGAAGACAAAGCCCGAAAGCAGCGGGCAACCGAATAGCACCCAAAGTGTCCCATTGCTTGCAAAGAAAGGAGTGTCGCTAATATCCCCAAAAACTTTGAAAAAGACTGCTGAAAAATGTCGAAAATTTCTTCTTACAATTTTCAGAAAACCTATTGACAAATCGGCATACCTGTGCTATAATATACAAGTCGTCAGCGCAGTGCGCTTGATATTCTGCCGGTGTGGCGGAATTGGCAGACGCCCGGGACTTAAAATCCCGTGATACGTGAGTATCGTACCGGTTCAAGCCCGGTCACCGGCACCACACCAAATCCAATATATCGCGGGGTAGAGCAGTTGGTAGCTCGTCGGGCTCATAACCCGGAGGTCGTGAGGTTCAAGTCCCACCCCCGCAACCATAAAACCGAACTGATACAGTTCGGTTTTTTCTTTTTGTATCAAGAGGTTTTTGAGGGGTGGTTGACCCCAATTTGACCCCAATTGAGTTTGTTTAACTAATGATAAATTATTACATTTTTCAAGAAGAAATCACCTAGGCAAAACGAAAAATGAATCGTTTTTTGCAATACTGTATTGATTTATTTGTAAATTTGTGATATACTATAATGAGATTTTATATAAATATGCTAGAAATGATAAACACGAGTTTTGTTCCTAAAGAAAAGAACTGAGTAAGGATGGCTTTAACATGGCAAAGAAGAAAACAGAAGAAAAAGTAAACCTCGATACGATACTGTTCAAGTGTCGCGACATTCTGCGTGCCGCGCGCAATTCGGGCTCGTTCTTTGAGAAGCGCGATATGATGCTGACACTCGTGTTCTTACGCTTTATCGGTGAGAAGTTTGAAGATGGCGTTGCAAAGCTCCGTCAGGATCTGATTGATCAGGGACTCGATCCCGATGATGAGCAAATCTTTGCGGCATTTTTTGAAGATGCTACGTTTACCGACGGTACATACAATCTGCCTGTTGAGGCGCGTTGGTCTACCATCATCAACAAGCCCGCTCCGGAACTTAACGTTGCTCTGGATACTGCCCTTCATGTTCTTGCCACAAGCGATAAGAGACTAAAGGGATGTTTTATCGAGGGTACTTTTACCACGCGCAATCTTGCTCCTAATGACATAAAGAAGATTGTGGACGAGGTCAATAAGATCAGCCATAAGGCTTTCGGTGAAGAAAAAGACCTGATCGGACGAGTATATGAATACTTCCTCAAGGAATTTGCCGTCAACGCGACCAAAGAGGAAGGCGAGTTCTATACCCCTCACGATGCTGTGCAGTTGATCGCCGCTATGATCGAGCCTTTTGACGGCATGCTCTATGACCCCTGTTGCGGTTCGGGCGGTATGTTTGTTCAAAGTGCCGACCTGATTAGGGAGAAGAAAGGTGATATCAGCCGTATCAATATTTACGGTCAGGAGAAAGAGCCCGCGACCTACCGCCTTGCCAAAATGAATCTTGTCCTGCGCGGGATCAGTCACGATCTCGGTGAGGAAGCTGACTCTACATTCACCCATGATCTGCACAAAGGTCTCTACTTTGATTACATCATGGCAAATCCGCCCTTCAATCTCAAAGGGTGGTACGATGAGAATTTGAAAAGCGATTCGCGTTGGCAGGACTATGTAACGCCGCCGGAAAGCAACGCAAACTATGCGTGGATTCTCCATATGCTCTCTCATTTGAGAGCAAACAAGGGCGTGGCGGGCTTCCTTCTCGCCAACGGTGCTCTCGGTGACAGCGATACATTGGAAATTCGAAAAAAACTCATTCAGAATGACAAGGTAGAAGCCATCATCATTCTGCCTCGTGAGCTCTTCATTACCACCGATATCAGCGTTACCCTTTGGATCCTGAACCAGAATAAGAAGGGCGGCGAGTACCACGGCAGAAAACTGCGTAACCGCGAGAATGAGATCCTGTTTATGGATCTCCGTACCTGGACGGAAAACCCCGTTAAGAACGAGGGTAAAAAGAAGGTCATACTGAGTGACGGGCAAATTCAGAGAGCCGCAGACATCTACCACACTTGGCAGAACGAGGGGACAGACGGTACGCACTATGCTATTCCCGAGCTTTACCGCAGTGTGAGCAAAGACACGATTGAGGGACAGAGCTGGAGCCTTGTTCCCAGCAAGTATATTGAGTTTATTGATCACGACTTGGATATTGATTTCAATGCCGAAATGAGCCGTATTCAGGCTGAAATGCGCGACGTTCTCGCACAGGAAAAGCAGTCTCAAAAGATGCTTGAGGATGCTTTTAGGGGGATTGGGTATGGCATTGAATAAGTGTAAGTTGGGAGAACATATAGAACTTCGTGAAATTGTGAATTCGGATCTTTCATTCGGTTTGGACGATGTTCGCGGTGTTAACAATTTGAAATTTCTGATGTCTACCAAAGCCGATATGAATGGACGAGATTTGTCAAAATTTCAAATTGTATATCCTGGAGAATTTGTATTTAATCATCGAACATCAAGAAACGGTAGCAAATTCAGCATTGCGCGTAACGATGAAGAACGCCCTATCATATGTACCGAAGACTATGTAGTTTTCCGAATCAAGGAAGCTTCTCTATCTGTTCTTATGGCCGAATGGCTATATATGTTTTTCAATCGTGCCGAATTTGACCGCTACGTGATAACTAATTCGTGGGGGAGTTCCACTGAGTTCTATAACTGGGAAGATCTCTGTGACATAAAAATTGAATTGCCCCCCTTCGCGGTTCAGCAGAAATATGTTGATATCTACAAAGCTATGGTTGCCAATCAGCAGAGCTACGAGCGTGGATTGGAAGATTTGAAGCTCGTATGTGATGGATATATAGAAGATTTGCGCAGAAACATGGAATGCCAAGAAATAGGAACATACATTTCAGAAATCAACGAAAGAAATTCTTTATTACAAATTGATAATGTTCAAGGGGTGAACAGTTCAAGTAACTTTGGCGAAACAAAGGCTGATACTACTGGATTGGACTTCCGCAACTACAAAATTGTCAAAACAGGACAATTTGCATATAATCCTTCGCGAATAAATCTTGGATCTATCGCCTTGTTGACTGCGGATAATTGTATAGTATCTCCGATGTACATTGTGTTTGAAATTTCTGACACTGAAAAGCTATTGCCGGAGTATTTAATGCTTTGGTTTGGAAGAAAAGAATTTCAAAGAAGCACTTTCTTTTTTGCGACAGGTTCTGTTAGAGACACTTTCAATTTCGATTTGATGAAAGAAGTAAAATTTCCGATTCCGGATATAAATACTCAAAAAGCAATAGCAGATATCTATAATGTATACATTATGCGCAAGAACATTAACGAACAACTAAAAGTTCAAATCAAAGGCATTTGCCCGATACTGATTCGGGGATCATTGGAGGAATCTAAGTGAACAAAATTTCCGATATTACACGGCAAGATATTTTAGACATCATAAAGGACGGATTCGTTGAAGAATATGACGAGCCAGTATATGATGGCGAAACTGGAGATTATATAACTGAAAATATAATATATATGCCGTTTTTCGGAAAATTGGATGAAATCGGCTTTTTCGCTCGGCTATATGACTTAAAGAGTTTGCCTTCTTATGACCATAGGTATAACGATGCATTGGGAGATATCAGTTGTCATTTGCGTTGGGGCGATTATGAGGATTTTTGGTTCTTTCAAGATCAAAGATTCCAGTTAACGCAAAGCGATGGGGATGAGCCCTTGCTGAATTTTATATGCGAAATGTTACATCCGGCGGTGAGAATCGAAAAATCCCCTTGGAAACAATATTTGGAGAAGTTCAACGAGTTGCTCCGCGTAGATGGATATGAAATTTATGCAGCACAGCATATTTCAGGGAGGGATATCTATAAAGCGAGAGATTTCATTGCAATGGAAGCCCCCTCGTTGCCCGACAATCTGTTTTCCGAACGATATAAAGCGCTTATTGATTTTGGACACGGAACGTCCGTGGACAACATTAGCAGCAACGTTGAATTCACTGCAAAAAAGCATCTTTGCAAGGTTATGTTTGAATTTGCAGAACCGTCAAGAATTCAGCGTAGCCGTTATAATAATTGGGTTGATAACACAGATGCACTTACAGAAGCAATAAGCCGCTTCAATGAATTTTTGGAAATTCCTTTGATTAATCTAAGTATGTACGAATTCTCGGGTACATCTCAGGAGGATGTTCTCGCAAGTCAATTTACACCGTTTTTATTTGACATAATCGAATTTCAATTTGATGAATTATCTAACGGAGAAAAAATACCTTTCCAAGTGGCAATCAATACTTCATTAAAGAAAGATAATGTTTCTTTCCGTCTGTCGGATAGAGGTCTGGTTGAAATACTGAACGATTATGAGGTGTTATCGGCAGAAATAATCAAGAATGTTGATAGCGTTGGCGAACCCGGAATTCAAGACCTACTGAACGAAGCGATTGCAAAGCATATGCAACCCACATTCCAAGCACATAGAGATGCAGCTGAAAAGATTTGGGATGCGCTTGAACGATTAAAAACATACTATACGAGTATGGATAAAAAAGCATCCGCCACTAAAATCATCAGCGATATGGCTGGCGGACAAGCTGAATATATTACTCTCTTTAATGCAGAGTTCAAAGCATTGACGGATATCGGGAACAACTTCCGTATTCGTCACCATGAAACAAATAAAATTGACATTACAGATATACGCCATTATGATTATTTCTTCAACAGGTGCTTGTCGCTGATATCGACAGCAATTTTATATTTGGAATAATATAAGGCGGATATTTGATCGAGAGTTACTCGATCACGGAGGTAAAAATGGCAAATTTACAAAACTATAACGGTCACTATTGCGAGTCGGAATTTGAATATGCGTTCCTCTCATTTTTAGAGGCAGAGGGCTGGCATTATCTGCACGGCAATAGCATTCCTCGTGAGAATAAAACCACAGTTTTGTATGCGGACGATATGGAGCAGTTTTTGAGCAAGACCAATGGGGATCTGACTGCCGACGAGATCCATCAGATCATGGACAGGGTGCGCCTTGTCGGTGCGGAGAGTCACTTTGCCACTCTGCATAAGGTGTACGGATGGATGGTCAACGGCGTGCAGTTTACCCCCAAAAGCGGACTTGCCCGTATGGTTGCGCTCATTGATTTTGAGCATCCCGAAAAGAATATCTTCCGTGCCGTCAATCAGTTTGCCGTAGAATATACCAACAACGGACAGAGAGAAACCCGCCGTCCCGATATTCTTCTATACGTAAACGGTATGCCGCTGTGTATCATCGAGCTCAAGAACCCTGCGGACGCGCACGCAACGATCTTCGATGCCTTTGAGCAGATCACCATTCGTTATTGGCGAGATATTCCCCATCTGCTCCATTATTGCCCCTTGGCGTGTATCTCCGACGGCGTGAAAACCCGCCTCGGTACCGTTCGCACACCCTACGAGCACTTTTATGCATGGCGCCGCGTGAACGATGGAGACAGGGTGTCTACGCTTCCTTTTGACGAGCTGGAAACCATGATCAAGGGCGTATATGCTCCTGCAAGATTCCTTGAGATCTTCCGCGATTATATCTGTTTTCAGGACAGCGAATACGACAGCTATGAAAAAGAGATCGTCTGCCGCTATCCCCAGTTTTTTGCCGCTCGGCTGCTCAAGCAGAGTATCGTAAAGTCGGTGATCGAAAAGAGCGGCAAAGGCGGTACATATTTCGGCGCGACCGGTTGCGGCAAGACCTACACCATGGCCTTCCTTGCCCGTCAGCTGGCGTTGCGCTGTACCGACGTTCCCGAAATCGGTTCACCTACCATCGTTATGATCGTTGATCGCGAGGAGCTTCAGAAGCAGGGCGCAAAGCTGTTTACCAAGAGTAAGGAGTTTTTAAATCTCGGTGAAGTCAGCATCGTTCCCACCCGTAAAAAGCTTCGTGAAGAGCTTGGCGCACGTGAAAGCGGCGGATTCTATATCTGTACCATTCAGAAGTTCTGCGACCGAGAGGATGACAAGATTGGTCTGATCAATGATCGTTCTAACATCATTTGCTTCTCGGATGAAGCGCACAGAACCCAGCTTGAACACGCTAAGTCTCTCAAATTCAGCAAGGATGCCGATGAGAATATGCGGGCGATGGTATCCAAGCCCTACGCAAAAGTGCTCAAAGAGGCGCTGCCCAACGCAACCTTCGTTGGATTTACAGGCACTCCCGTTTCGGAAACGTATCAGACCTTTGGTGATGAAATCGACCGCTATACCATGGATCAGGCTGTCGCGGATGGCCTGACCGTATCCATCAAGTATCATCCTCGTATCGCCAAAGTTCTGCTCGATCAGGAAAAGGCTCAGGAAATCGAAGCATATTACAAAAAGTGCTTCGACGAGGGAGCTACAGAGGAAGACGTTGAGGCAAGCAAGAAGGCAATGAGCTCTATGGAAGTCATCCTTGGTGAGCCTTCTCGTTTGGAGCGTCTTGCGGTAGATATCCACGATCATTACGTATCCTCGTGTGAGAAGGATCCCACTCGCGTCCAGAAGGCGATGATCGTGTGCTCAAGCAGACAGATTGCCTATGCGCTCCTAAAGAAATTCCAAGACAAATATCCCGAATGGTTCGTTGAAAAGAAAGCTCCGGACGGTGTAGAAGTGCCGGTGGAAGAGCAGAACAAGCTAAAACCCATGCCCTTTATGGCAATGGTCGCGAGCGTTGGCAAGAACGACGCGCCGGAAATGTACAACTATCTCGGCGGTGTGAAAAACGGTTCTCGTTCCGAGGATCTTGATGCCGCATTCAAGCAAGATTTTTCCAACTTCCGTATCGTAATCGTTGTGGACATGTGGATCACCGGCTTTGACGTTCCTTCGCTGACCTACATGTATAACGATAAGCCCTTGAAGAAGCATTTGCTGATTCAGACCATCAGCCGCGTCAACAGAAAGTATCCCGGCAAGGATTACGGTTTCATTGTTGACTATATCGGTATTCGCGACAACATGCGGGAAGCTATGAAGCTTTACGGTGGAGACACATCTGTTGCGCCCTCCGCCGATGATGTTGAACAGGCTACCGAAGTATTCCGTGAGGAAATGGAGATCCTGGCAGATCTGTTTATGGGATATGATCTCACACCGTTCTTGGATCCTGAAGGAGATCCTGCGCTTCGCTATAAGCTTTTGGCCAAAGCAGCAGAGTACGTGTTTATCTCCACGCAGGAGCTGAATACCCACAACAACGGCGGTAAGAGTGTACAGAAGGTATCATTTAAAACCTACTTCCTGAAGACCGTTAAGAGAATGCGTGCCGCCTATGACATTTGCCAGCCTTCCGGCGAGCTCGGAGAAGAGGAATCCGCTCTTGCACAGTGCTTTATGGCAATCGCCGGATTTGTTCGCAAAATGAGCGGTACGAGCGACGTTGACGCGGATACCATGAATCGCCATGTAGCCAAGATGGTTGAGGAAGCATTGAAGTATAACGAAGTCGAGAGCGTATTGGAAGACGGCGAGCAGGAAGATATCTTCAGTCCCGAATACTTTGAAAAACTTTCCGATGTTAAGATGCCTGCGTCCAAGCTTGAAATCCTCGTAAAAATGCTTCGTAAGCAGATCAAGGAGTATAGCAAGACTAATCAAATGGCAGCCAAGAAGTTCCAAGAAATGCTGGAGGAAACGATTAAAGAGTATCACGAAAGAAGAAAGCACCTCACCGCAGAAGAAGCAGGCGAGGCTCAGGAGCATGCTACTGAAGATATTATCAGAAACGCTACCGAACAGGCACTTCGTATTTTGAAGGATATGAATGCCGACCGTGAAAGTTTCCGTAAGATTGGTCTCACATTCGAGGAAAAGGCGTTCTACGATATTTTGATGACACTACGAGACGAATACAACTTTGAGTACGGCACGGACAAAAAGGTAGATGGCATCATGGTCAATGACAAGTGTAAAGCACTTGCCAAAAAGATTAAAGAAATCATAGACACCAAATCTTCCTTTGCAGATTGGCTTAACAATCAGATCGTCCGCGATCAGCTCAAGTTTGATATCAAGGTTTGCTTGATCAAGAATGGATACCCGCCACAGTATAGTCCTGAAGTTTTCCGCAAGGTGATGGAACAGGTAGAAGGCTTTGAGGAGAATCACTAATAACATGAAAAATGAAATTCTGTTAGCGACCATATGTGCTTTTATCAGTGCCATTGTAAGTGGAATTGTTTCAATAATTACCACGGTTCTTGTAGAACGCCATAAGGAAAAAAGGATTCTTTTGAAAGAAAAAAGAGAAGCGAGACGGGATGCGTTTTTTAAACGACCTGAAATGGAAATAATCGAGCATAAGAATTATTTATCTCGTCAGGGATATGGAATAAGCAAACAATGTGACATTGAGTTATTTATTGCTTCACCAGAGCAGATTGTTAATCAAGAAGAAAAAACAGTATATCTAAAGTATCGTCAGGAAGACTTCGATAGGTCCAAATGGTGTTGCGTAATTTATACTCTAAAGAATGTAGGAAAAACTGGTATTTCTGCTTTGGATATCATCAGCAACCGAATTCATCATGTCTGTGTAATACCAATACACTTGTTTTTTGAAGATAGAAACAATCCTTCTATTGATACTTCTTTTTGTTATGATAAAAAAATCAGAGAAGAAGGAACAATCACGTTGAAATTATGTTTCAATTCTGATCACATAATAAGAAATGGAATGTCAGCCTCGCTATCTATTGGAATGGAAGACACCAATGGATGTTGTTGGCTTCAGCCATTGTGGGCTCCCGAAAACAAAGTGTATGACAGTTATTCAGTATCCAAAAAAGAGTTTTTGGAAAAGCTTGATGGTGTTTCAAGATAAATGGTATAGCCCGTTCCCGCTGGGGGCGGGCTTTTCATGTTCAGCCCAACTACTGTTTAGGGGTGGTATATTGTTTCTTTGCTTTTCTTATTCGAAACATACCTCAAATTGCCCATCCAAATAGCTGATCGCGTTACATACAATATGAATGTGTAAGTGGGTGGTATCTTCATGTACAGCAAAAACGGTCTGATATTCACGACCTAAGTAGGGAACGATCATACACGCGATATCATTTACTATTGAGGCACTCCTTGTTTCTTCCGGAGAAAAAGATATGATAAAGTGTCGAAGCTGCACACCGTTTGTCTTATCAAACATTTCGGTTACTCTTTGCATATCTTCAATAGGATTGTAACGATCTACACGGAATCCTCCAAAGTAGTTAGGAGCTTTTCTAGTATTTAAAACATAGGTGATTACATCATGTAAGGCAGACGAATCGTGATATTTACCATTCCCGTTGCCAGTAATTAATGTTGCCATTTTTAGTTCTCCTTAAATATTAATATATTCCATAATACTATGGTTAATATATAGGTATATTGGTTGTAGATATCTACCATATTTACACTATATATACTAACCAGAATATCATAATTACAAATAGTATCCCCTCTAGTTTCCACCAGGGGAAGAACTCAAAAGAGTTCTTTCCCTAGGGTCCAAGTGGTTATTATTTAGTTCAGTGCGTGTTATATGTTTACAAAATATTGCGTATTACGGAAAGATGCCCGTACCTCATGCCAAGAGATACGGGCATTTTTGCGTCATATCAGGACCTGAACCAATATGTCACCCGCTTGCATAGGAATCTGTTCAATCGGCATTGGCAGAGGAATGATCAGGGACATCAAAATTTCCTCAGAAAGCTTGTCCTTCATACACTGAATACCGCTTATATAGTCGATTCCGACATGTGTCACAGAAGGAAAATCTGGAGCCGAGAAATAAAAGCTTCCGTCCGATTTGGGTGAAACAATGATGGAGTACGCATTGGGTTGAATTTCTGTGTCGGGCAGATTCAACAGATCCGCCATGAGTCCCATACTGTCGATTTTCTGAGAGTCCAATATGTGGGCATACGTATCCAGCGTGAAGGATACCGAATAGTGTCCCAAAAGAACCGATAGGGTCTTGGAATCCATACCTTGCTCCAACGCACGTGTAGCAAACGTGTGCCGCAGGGCGTGGAATGTAAAGTGCTGCAATCCACATCCTTGGAGGATCTGATGATAGTAATCGGAGAAGGTCCTGGGCTCAATATACCGCCCATCGGGAGCGGTTACGATACCGCTCTCTACGTACGCGTCCCCCATCTGTGCCCTGTCTCGTGCCTGTACGGCCTTCCATTGCCACAATTCGTTAGCAAGATTGGGAAGCAGAGGGATACTTCGAACCGAGTTTTCAGACTTTGGTGTCTGGATCACGATCTCAGTCGTGGTCTCGTTGGGGTCGGTTGGCCTCTTCTTCTTGTTCAAACGGTTCAAAGCTCTCTTCACATAGAGCATGTTGTGGGTGAAGTCAATGTCCTCCCATCGTAGCCCCAAAAGTTCCCCGAGGCGCAAGCCGGTAAAAAGTACTAACCGTACGAATACACCGTATCTAAACTGATAGCTTCCTCGGATCAAAGCTGCTTGTTCCTCGCGCTTCAAAACGTCGATCTGCGGCTTTTGTCCTCTGGAAAGGCTGACGGCCTCTGCGGGATTGGACTGAATAAGCCCTTCCGCCATGGCATGAGAAAGGGCTTTATGTAAGAATAGATTCAGATTGATAACTGTCTTGGGAGCGAGCTTTTCCTCTTCCATTTTGTAATTGTAAAACTGCTGAAGCATTCTGGGATGCAGATCCCGAAGTTGAATGTCTCCCAAAGCGGGTTTGAAATGTACGCGGATGTAGCTTTCGTAGCTGTTGTAGGTGGACTGCTTCAGGTTATTGTTCATGTATACCTCCAAGCATAGATCCAGCCAGTTTCCCAGAGTCATATCCTGGAATGATTGTGGCTTGGTCGCGTACTGGTAGCTTAACTTTTGCAGTAACTTTACCGCCTCAGGTTTTGTGGGTGCATATCTTGAAAGCCTTTTGGGTTGTCCCGTGGCGAAATCTACGCCTTGGGTAATCCGTACTTCAAAGCGCCCGTCCGCACGTTCGCGGATCGAGCCTTCGTTATTTGCTCTGCGTTTGGTCATGTTTGTAACTCCTTTTTCATATTTGCACAGAAGCGCATCACCATTATGATATCTAATTGAAATAATGACATAAAACAGCTTCCGTGTATTAATAGAAAGTTGTATCAGGGGTGTTTTTTACAAATACCCCTTGACAAAACGCAAAATTATGAAATACTTTATTATAGAGAAAAAAGAAAAAATGAGACAGGAGATTGAAATGCGATATATCAGCGATGTTGTTAAAGAAGATTACAAGAATTGGGACAGAGGTTCAATTGTATTTATTTCGTCGCCTACAGGTTCGGGAAAAAGTACTTTCATTCTAGAAAAGTTACTTCCTGAGGCACAGAGGCAGAAAAAATACTTGATATATGTTTCAAATCGAAAGATCATTGATAGTCAAATCAAAAGTATGCTGAAGTCTCATTATCAAGTTGAGGATGTCAGACGGGGGGAAGAGAATCATTATTTTGTTGGTTTGACATATCAATACTGTGAGAAAACTCAACAACTTCCAGAGTTACATCTAAAAAAGAAAGGAAAGAAACTAACCAGCGCGCAGGATTATTGGTATGATCACCCGTACGATTTGACAATCTCAAAAGATGACATATTGTATTATGTGTTTGACGAGTGTCATTACATTATTTCCGATGCACATTTTAACAATTCAACAAATTATTGGTCGATGTACAGAATGCGAACCTCTAACGCAACCACTGTGTGCTTGTCAGCTACTCCTGAGTCATTGTATGGATATTTGTTTGAAACATTATGTAATTTTCAAAATCTTTATCTATATTCGAAGGGACAAATAAATAAGCCCAAGAACAATTGCATGGAGTGTTTGTTAATACAATCGGATATATATGAGAAGGATAAGGCAAATTACAGGCGTTATTTGGAACAACCTATCAATTTGGATTTTTTGAGGATGAGTTCGGAGATTTTTTCGATTCCTCTGAATCAATCGAATAACCGTTATTTACCTCCATTGAATATTCGCTCTTACGAGGAGGTTCAGGATATAATGAAAGAATATCCTTATACAAATCAGTGTGCTCTTGAATACTTTCATGAAGCCACATGCTTCTCCAATCTAAGAGATTTCTTGTATTATGAATTTGGAGTCAACGCATATGAATATACATTCGAGCCTGATTATTCATATTTTGATTGTTACTATTTTGATGAATATCAAGAACTATACAAGGAAATACAGAAAACGGTAGATAAATGGTTGGTCTTTGTTAATGATGGAACCGAAGGAACGGGCATGGTAGAAAGCTTAACGAGCAAAGGGATCTCGGCGGTATACATAGACAGCAAGACAAAGTCGAGTAAAAACAGGTATGCAAAGCGCATATACAAGGGAATCGTTGACAACGGAACTTTTCCGTGCAGAGTGCTCGTTACAACAAGTGTTATGGAATGCGGTGTTACACTTAAGGACGAGGCAATTAAAAATATTGTTATATCACAATCTTCAAAGGCTTCTTTTCTACAAATGTTGGGAAGGGTGAGGAGACAATCAGAAGAGGAAAGAATACGGCTAATGATTAGACGTATTAATTTTCAAACAGTAAAAGTGAATTTTGACCATAATGAATCAGCACTACGTTTTATGAGCGAATTTTTCAGATTACAAACAAAAACAATGATGGACAATAACTTACATAAACGTTTGACCGACGAAATTCAATCAAAGAAAATGCTGACATACCTATATCCCGTTCCTCCAAACTATTTTTGGCGCGATGTTCCTTTTCGTGAATACACATTGAATAGAGCAGCTTATTGGAGATTATTGTATGATCAGAGTTATATTGTTCAATTGATGAAACAGTATGAAAAAAATGATTCAACATTTTATCTTCGAGAACAGTTGCGATGGCTATCGCAAGAGTATTCAGAAGAACGATGGGTAGGTCTTGAAGAAAACAAAGAAGCGTTGTGTTCCTATTTGGCAGATATACAAAGGCGAGGACCAATACTTCAAAAGGAAGAATTCCAAAGGCGGTGTTTAGAGTATATTTCATCATTTCAAAAAATCTATATGGATGATTACTTGTGGGGAATGGTAAGAGTCTATAGGGATTATTTGGGAAATCATGTTGGATCAGATAAAGTAAAATGCCCTGGTAAGGACAAATTAAACGACTTTTTTGAGAAGATGGGGATTCCGTATGCCATCAAGAATCCAGAAGTATGGATTTCAAAAACAAAAAGAAAGCGCGCATGGGTCATCGAAGACATTTGATAAAGATCAGACTGTTACGCTGATTAAAGCATTTTTTCGCCGGCGGAGCCGAACCCGACTCCGCCGACACGGTCATGCATAACCGTTGTTAATCATCCTCGCTCCTGATGGGAACAACATCCTCCTTCCCCGTCAACGCCATATAAACAGCGATTCCAAGGAACACCCCCTCAGCGAGCAGGGAGAGCGGCGACGCGGCAATCTTAGACAAAACGGACATATAAACCTCCTTTCCGTGCGCGCCGCCTTACGCGGCGTGAGATCTCTTGAACTTGCGACCGAACAGATCCATGGTAATCATGGCTCCCAGCGTCAGAACGAAACCGACCAAAGCCCAGATCATAGAATCACCTCCTCTCAATTTTACGGATCAAAAACCGAGAAAGCATGGACACCTTCCCGTGATTTTGCAGATAATCAAAGCTTTTATGGATGAGATTTGGAATTTCACCGTGAAATCGCGATAAACCGAGAATTCCACGGTGAAATCGGGATTTGTGGGCGGGGAATTATGGGAGAACAGAATCAGGGGGGACTGTTACAGCAACCCCGTAAATACCTCCAACCGTCTGAACCTCTCCCTCCCAAACTCCACCTGCTCCTCGGTCAAACCTTCAAAGTCCTCCCCATCCCTCGGCGCCCGACACAGGAAGAAAGGCCCGACCACCACGTCGTACACCCGTCCTACCTCATCCACCAGCGCCCGATTGAAGGGAAGCCCCAACAGCTTCCCCTCCTCGTTGCAGATCAGCGCCAGCTCGTCATCCTCAAAAGGGTAAATGGC
>JAFULU010000023.1 GCA_017483125.1 Clostridia bacterium | reverse complement strand
TTTTTCCCACCGCCTCAAAGAGGGGGCCGTTCCAGCTGGCGGGATCCAGAGTCTTGAAGCCGTTGACCTGGATCGCACCCTCCCACAAGGTCATTTCGGGGTGGGGGATCAGCTTCTTGACCGCGATTCTCTGCATATCGCCGATGCCCGCGCAATGGGGGCAGGCACCCACGGGGTTGTTGAAGGAGAACATCCGAGGCTCCAGCTCACCGAAGGAGATGCCATGCTCCTCACAGGCGTAGTGCTGGGAGAAGACCATCTCCTGCTCCTCCTCCCCGTCACGGGGGACGGTCAGCACCATGAGGTAGCCGTCGGCGGCGGCCAGGGCGTTCTCCACCGAGTCGGACAGTCGGGCGCGGATGCCCTCCCGCATGACCAGACGGTCCACCACGATCTCGATGGTGTGCTTCTTGTTCTTGTCCAGCTTGATCTCCTCCGAGAGATCGTAGATGCTCCCGTCCACGCGGACACGGACGTAGCCCTTCTTCTTGGCGTCGGCCAGCACCTTTTCGTGCATACCCTTCTGACGGCGCACCACAGGGGAGAGCACCATGAAGCGAGTGCCCTCGGGGAGGGTCTGGATCTTGTCGATGATCTGATCCACGGTCTGCTGCTTGATCTCCTTACCGCCCACGGGGCAGTGAGGGGTACCCACGCGGGCGTAGAGCAGACGGAGGTAGTCGTAGATCTCGGTGACGGTGCCCACCGTGGAGCGGGGGTTCTTGGAGGTGGTCTTCTGGTCGATGGAGATGGCAGGGGACAGACCCTCGATAAGGTCCACGTCGGGCTTGTCCATCTGCCCCAGAAACATACGGGCATAGGAGGACAGGGACTCCACGAAACGGCGGTGTCCCTCGGCGTAAATCGTGTCGAAGGCCAGGGAGGACTTGCCCGAGCCCGACAGACCCGTCATGACCACCAGCTTGTCGCGGGGGATCTCTACGTCGATATTCTTCAGGTTGTGGACGCGGGCGCCCTTGATGATGATGGATTTTTGCATATATGGGTTCCTTTTTTCGGTAATGTTCAAAGTAAGGCTTTCAGGAAATCCTTGTTCCATCTGGAACGGTAGCAGTAGGAAATTTCCCGAGTGATGTCCCTTTTTACGGTGCGGGGGCGGTTCCTCTTGCCCTCGACCAGAATAATGGGGACGTTATGGAGCGCGTCGGCCAGATCGGACACCCGCTCGGGGCTTCCCTCGGCCAGCGCGGTCAGCATTTCGGCAAGGCAGGCCGAGAGGATGGCATATGTTTGCTCATCCTTGATAACGGCGGTGCCGTAGGTGTATAGGTTTTGGGTGTCGATGAAATACCATACGTCCCGATCCAGGGAGGAAATGGCCGACAGCCCCGAACGGAGGATATTGGGAGGAACGGTATTGTCGGTTTGCGGCGCGTCGATGATTGCCTTGACCGCTTTGACGGCGGCCTCGCTTCCGGGATCCGACGGATGGGCGCGGAGGATCACAAAAACGGCGTGGAGATCGTGAAGGTCGTGGTTGGTTAGGAGCATGGGGAGTCCTTTCTGAGGGGGGATTTCAAATTTGGGTTTATCGGTGAGGTAAATAACCATGCCGATACCAATGGGGAAGGGGCCCCATGGGGGTGCCCTCTATGCTCCCCACTATCAAATCTCTTGGCCTATCAATGCCTTTTTTGAAAGTTTTCGGGGTCAAGCCCCTTTTTCAAAAGGGGCTTG
>JAFULU010000248.1 GCA_017483125.1 Clostridia bacterium | reverse complement strand
CGGTGACACGATCCACCCTCATCCGCCTCCCGCCGCAGGAGCTGGTCGGCACCTTCCCCCGCGGGGAAGGCAAGGCTTTTTATGTTTTCTGTTATTCAAAAACATATATATATCAGTATGTTTTTAGTTTTGAGAGAACGAGAAACACACTACGAAAGCCTTCCCTTGTGAGGGAAGGTGGCACGCCGTAGGCGTGACGGATGAGGGTCCCCCTATCCAATTCCACTCTGTTCCGTCAGACCGATAAACCCAAATTTGAAACAGAAAGGATGTGACCCACCACCATGAAACGCCTATTCGCCTATCTCCGTCCCTTCATGGGTCGGATGTCGGTGGGACTTGCCATCAAGATCGCGGGGACGCTGGTCGAGCTGGCCCTGCCCTACATACTGGGTATGATCCTCAACGAGATCATCAAGGACTACGCCCTCTCGAGGGACACCGAGGGGGGAGTGCGCTCCATTCTCATCTGGGGCGGTGTCATGGCGGTCTGCGCCGTGGCGGCTCTGGTGTTCAACATCGTAGCCAACCGCATGGCGGCCTACGTGGCCAAGGACGTGGCCACCGCCATCCGTCACGACCTCTTTGACGCCACCATGCGGCTCTCCTGCGCCCAGGCCGACGGCTTTACGGTGCCCTCCCTGGAGTCCCGCCTCACCTCGGATACCTACAACGTCCACCACATGGTGGGCATGATGCAGAGGTTGGGTGTCCGCGCCCCCATTCTGCTGGTAGGCGGTCTCATCATTACTCTTGCGCTGGATCCCGTCCTGACCCTGGTCATGTTCTCTGTCATGCCCCTCATCGTGCTGACGGTGTACATCGTCTCCAAGCGGGGTGTGCCCCTCTACAGCCGCTCCCAGCAGTCGGGGGACGCCATGGTGCGGGTAGTGCGGGAGGACGCCCAAGGCATCCGTGTCATCAAGGCTCTCTCCCGCAAGGACTACGAGCAGAGCCGCTTTGAGGTGGTGAACCGTGACCTCATGAAGGACAGCCTTTCCGCCGCCGCCAATATGTCGGTGTCCAATCCCCTCATCAACCTCTTTCTGAACGTGGGTCTGGTGGCGGTCATGGCGGTGGGTGCTATCCGTGTCAACGCGGGCACCTGCCATCCCGGCACCATCATCTCCTTCATCCAGTACTTCACCATCCTCTCCAACGCCCTCCTCTCCATCACCCGCATCTTCATGATGTTCACCAAGGGCACCGCCTCCATGAACCGTATCTGCGAGGTGCTGGACGCCCGCGGGCAGGACGTCAGCGAGGCCGCTACCGAGGGGGTCATGGCCCTCCCCGAGCACGCCGACCGCTACGTCTCCTTTGAGAACGTCACCTTCTCCTACCGCGGCAAGACCGACAACACCCGCGCCGTCTCCTTCAACCTCCCCAAGGGGGGCACCCTGGGCATTATCGGCGCTACGGGCTCGGGCAAGACCACACTTCTGTCCCTGCTCATGCGCTTCTACCAAGTCCCCGTAGGCAGCGGCACCATCCGCATCGGAGGCCGTGACATCCGCACCATGACCCCCGCCGAGCTGCGCTCCCGCTTCGGTATCGCCATGCAGAACGATTTCCTCTACGCGGGTACGATTGAGGATAACATCCGCTTCGGGCGGGAGATCTCCCACGAGCAGGTGGTGCACGCCGCCACCATGGCCCAGGCTCACGAGTTCATCTCCAAGCTGGCCGACGGCTACGGTCACAAGCTGACCGTCAAGGGCACCAACCTCAGCGGCGGTCAGAAGCAAAGACTCCTCATTTCCCGCGCTTTAGCAGGAAGTCCCGACATTCTGGTGCTGGACGACGCCTCCTCCGCCCTGGACTACAAGACCGACGCGGCTCTCCGCAAGGCTCTCCGTGAGGATGCCGAGGCGCGGGCTGACCGCACCACAACCACGGTGATCGTCGCCCAGCGCGTCAGCTCCATCAAGCACGCCGACCTCATTCTGGTCATGGACAAGGGGGCTGTCATCGGGTGCGGTACCCATGACGAGCTGGTGGAGTCCTGCCCCATCTACAACGAGATCGCCGAGTCCCAGATGGGAGGTGCTATCCTTGAATAATCAGAACCGAGGCATGGGGCGTTCCATCAACGATCCCCGTGCCAGTCAGAACCAGAAAATGGACAAGACCCGCCGCACACGCGTGCTGGGCCGCATCCTGCGCTACATCCTCCGCTACAAGTGGGCCATGCTGGGGGCGCTGGTCCTCATGCTGGGCTCCAATCTCCTCGCCCTGGCGGGCCCCGCCCTGTCGGGTAAGGTCATCAACGCCATTGATCCCTTTAATGCGGCCGAGGGCAGGGGGATCGCCATTGGAGCGGTGGATTTTGACACCGTCAAGCTCTACTGCATCCTCCTGCTGATCTTCTACGCCCTGTCGGCGGTCATGTCCTACGCCTTATCGGTGCTCATGGCCTGGATCAGCCAGCGCATCTCCTACACCATGCGCCGCGAGGTCTTCGCCCACCTCACCGAGCTTCCCGTGGGCTACTTCGACACCCACCAGACGGGTGAGATCGTCTCCCACATCTCCTACGACATTGACACGGTCAACGCCTCCCTGTCCCACGATCTCTTACAGATCATGGCCAGCGTGGTGACGGTGGTGGGATCCCTGGTCATGATGTTCACCATTTCCCCTCTACTGCTGTGCGTGTTCGTCATCACGGTGCCCATCTCCATCCTCTTCACGCGGTACAAGACCAAGAAGATCCGCCCCCTGTTCCGCAAGCGCTCCGCCATGCTGGGTGAGCTGAACGGCTACGCCGAGGAGATGCTGTCGGGTCACCGCACCATCAAGGCCTACCACCGCGAGGGGGAGATCGTCTCCCGCTTCGATACCCACAACCGCGACGCCTGCGAGGCCTACTACCGCGCCGACTACCAGGGCTCGGTCATCGGCCCCACGGTCAACTTCGTCAACAATCTCTCCCTCACCCTCATCACCGTGCTGGGCGGGGTGTTCTACCTCATGACCCTGACGGTGACGGGGCTTCATCCCCTGCTCTTCATCAGCCTGGGCGACGTCTCCGCCTTCGTCCAGTACTCCCGCAAGTTCTCGGGCCCCATCAACGAGTTCGCCAATATCCTGAGCGAATTCCAGTCGGCGGCCTCAGCGGCGGAGCGCATCTTCAACCTGCTGGACGAGCCCACCGAGCCCGCGGACAAGGTGGATGCCGAGGTGCTGACCGATACCCAAGGTATCGTGGACATGACCGACGTCCATTTCGGCTACGTGCCCGAGAAGGAGATCCTTCACGGCCTGAACCTCCACGCCGACAAGGGGGATCTGGTGGCCATCGTCGGCCCCACGGGGGCGGGCAAGACCACCGTCATCAACCTCCTCATGCGCTTCTACGACAAGCAGAGCGGCACCGTCACGGTGGACGGTCACGAGATCACCGACCTGACCCGTGACAGCCTGCGGAAGGCCTACACCATGGTGCTCCAGGACACCTGGCTCTTCTGCGGTACGGTCTACGACAACATCGTCTACGGCACCGAGGGAGCCGACATGGAGTCCGTGGTCGCCGCCGCCAAGGCCGCCCACATCCACGACTTCATTGAGTCCCTCCCCGAGGGCTACATGACGGTGCTCTCGGACGATGGCGTCAACATCTCCAAGGGGCAGAAGCAGCTCCTCACCATCGCCCGCGCCATGCTGTCGGATGCCCCCATCCTGATTCTGGACGAAGCCACCTCCAACGTGGACAGCCGCACCGAAAAGCTGATTCAGGACGCTCTCTACGCCCTCATGAAGGGCCGCACCTGCTTCGTCATCGCCCACCGCCTGTCCACCATCAAGAACGCCGACAAGATCCTGGTGGTCAGAGACGGTCTGGTCACCGAGCAGGGCACCCATGAGGAGCTTCTGGCCTCGGGCGGGTTCTACGCCTCCCTGTACAACGCCCAGTTCACTTGATTTTACCGTCCCCGAGCCTCACCCCACCGAAAGGAACCGACTATGGAGACCATCCTGCACCGCTTCGCCCGTATGCTGTGGGCGGATCAGCCCGCCGACGTAAGCTCCGCAGAGGGACTGTACGCCTCCCTTTGCCCCGCCGACACCCCCGACACCTTCTGCTGGGAGGATCTGGACTACACCGATAAGACCCGCTCCTTCTGGCAGCCCGCTCAGCACTACGCCCGTATGCAGGCCATCCTCAAGAGCTTCGGGGAGGAGCGGCTTCACCGTGACGGCGATTACTCTTCCCGCATGATCGGAGCGCTGAAATACTGGCTGGATCACGACTATACCAATCCCAACTGGTGGCACAACGAGATCGGTATGCCTTTGGGTATCGGGAATATCACCATTCTGCTGTACCCTCTGTTGGATGCGGATACGGTCAGCCGCGCCGCCGCGCTGGTGGGACGGGGATCCATGGCCACTCTGCCCGCCATTTCCCAGAGCTGGACGGGGGCCAACCTCATCTGGGGTGCCCTCAACACGGTGCGCCACGCCCTTCTGATAGGGGACAGCGACCTATTGCGCCGTGCCGTCACCCGCGCCGCCGCCGAGATCACCGAGGGAGGAGCCGAGGGGATCCAGCGCGACCGCAGCTTCTTCCAGCATGGCCCCCGTCTTTATTCGGGTGGCTACGGTCTCTCCTTCGCGGAGGACATCGCCAAGCTTTTGTATCTGCTTCAGGAGACCCCGTATCAGCTCCCCGCGGACAAGATCGACCTGTTCCTCTCCTTCATCCTGGACGGTCTGCGGCCCATGATCCACGGCGAGGGAATGGACTGGGCCTGTGTGGGACGGGAGATCACCCGCCCGGGTGTGCTGGATTCCTCCCGCGCGGTTGCCACGGTGGAGCTGTTGACCCGCACCGAGGGTCTGCCCCGCAAGGATGAGTTGGAGGCGTTTCTGGCCCATCTCCGCGGAAGCGAAGCCACCGACATGACCCGCTACTTCCCCGACGCCGCCATGCTCTGCCACCACTTCAACGGTCTCTACGTGGGCGCGAAGTTCATGAATGACCGTACCCTGGGGGCCGAGATCTGTAACTCCGAGGGAGAGCTGTGCCGCAATATGTCCTACGGCACCCACACCTGTATCATGAAAAGCGGGCGGGAGTATCGGGACATCAACCCCGTCTGGGATTACGCCCATATCCCCGGAACCACATCCATTGAGGAGAGCGACGACGACCTGCTGGCCCGCAAGAATTGGGCGTTCGCGGCTCACCCCAATCAGTGCTTCGGTGGTGCGCAGAACGGCCGCCGCGCCGTGATCTGCGAGCTGGCAGAGCACGACGGAACCCAGGCTCTGGTGACCCACTTCGCCTTTGAGGACGGCTATGTCTGTCTGGGGGCAGGGATCATCAATGCGGACGGCCGCACTCTTGTGACCACGGTGGATCAGTGTTGGCGGGCGGGCGACCCCGCAGTCACGGATAGTGCCGTCACCCACAACGGCATCCGCTATACCGCTCTGGACGGTACCGTCATGGACACCGCGATCCGCGAGCAGGTGGGATCCTGGAGGCGCAACAACGCCGCCCTCTCGGACCGGCCCGTCAAGGGGGACGTGCTGACTCTGACCGTCACCCATCCCGCGGGAAAAGAGAGCACCTACGCCTACATGATCTCCGCCGCTGACACGGACGAGCCCGCCGTCACGGTTCTGCGTAATGACCGAAACCTCCAAGCTATCCGTCTTCCCGATGGCTCGGTCATGGCAGTGTTCCATGGGGACTGTTCCCTTACGGTAAACCCCGACGGTAAAGTCCTTTCGGGCACCGAGGGGCGGATCCTCTGCTGATAATTGGAAAGTTTTTCCGCTCATATCCTCCAAATTGTCTGTCCATACTATCCACAGAGCCACAAGCCAAAGACAAGCGCGAAAAGCCCGCTGTGCTCGCTTTCGTGATTGGTTCAACGCTACTTATATCGGCCACAGCCCCGCGCTGGAACCGTCATAGGTACGCGGGGCTGTGGCTCTCCTCCTCGGGGAAAACCTCGGGGAGGGTGTTTTCTAAAAAAACGGCAGAGGAGACTCCCCTGCCCGAAAGGTATGGTCATACGATGAAAGTCATGCAACCCATCCGACAGGCCTTGGCGTGGGGTCTCTCCGCGCTGATGCTGTCCGCCGTGCTGATGGGCACGGTGGCCTGTACCCGTGGGGGGGACAATACCCCGACGGACACCACAGGCTCCGGCACCACCGTCACCACCCCCGCAACCAACAACGGTACGGGCACGGGTACGGGCAAGCCCCTTGACCCCGACGCGGGTACGGTAGACCCCAACGGCGACGCCGGCGATCCTCCCACCGGCACCGAGGGGGGTTCCCAGGGGCGCGGTATCCTTCCCCATCGGATGCGCTGACCCCACCCCTCGCCGTCCGCAATAGGACGAGGGAGGGCCGGTACACCCAGACGCAAAGCACGAAAAAGCCGCCCTCGCGGGATGACCTGCGGGGGCGGTCTTTTCATCTTTATTTACTCTTCATCTTTTCAGAGATTCTAAATTGCTCAGCATCTGCGATATCTTTGAATTCTGCTGTCTTATCATAATTCTTTTTCACTTCTTCTTTAATCTCATCAAGGGTAACAGCAAAGAATTCCCTTCTAGTATTGACCATGTTTATTTTTTTGCTTTCGAATGCTTTATGCAACGCTGCTTCTAGTTTTGGAGCATCCTCCGAGAAAATCATGGCATGAACATCAAAATCAAAAGGCACGGATGCATCGCCCAATTCATCTACTCTTTCATAAGGATCAAGTCTTCGAGTCATTCCAATTTTGTACACATTATCTCCAAACGCACCTATATTGGATATCACATATACATAGCCGGCCTTGGCGTTTGCTTCTCGATAATCAATATTCTTAATTGATTTATCGATTTCCAATAACTCATTTTCAATTTCTTCTTTTTTCAGCATTAATTGTTGCTTTTCATCATCGGTGGCCTTGGCAATTTGCTGATTAATTTTTGTTAGTGCGTTTGTATAATGCTTCTGCTCTTTTTCGATTTTCTTTCTTGCTTCTTCAATCTCTTTTGCCAGTTTTGCTTCTTCTCGCATTTGTGCTTTGAGAGCTTTTTGTTCTTCTTTTTCTTCCTGCTTCTTTTGCCGATATTCCAAAGCCAAAGAAAGTTCTGCACATTTCGAAGAATAGTAGGGATATGTTATTGCAACATCCATTATTGAACCCAATTTAGATATTGCAGCATAAGATGAATCCATCCTTTTTTTGGCCGTTTCATATGTATTATACTTTACATGTTCTATTAAATCGTCACACTCGCTATTAAACGCTCTTAATAGTAACTTTTGCATATCTCTGAGCATTTTTTGCCCTTGTGCTTTGCTTCCATTTACAGTCCAATTTTGATTTCCCGTAACAGCCTTATTGTCCTTAATTAGTTGCTTTTGATGTTGCCTGATCCCTTCTAACCTATCTTTATATTGTTCTGATGATTGAAAATCATATCGCGGCTTATACAGCCCAAATTCTTGGAGCATTATTTCTTCATCCAAGTGAATAATTTGAGCTTCCCTTTCAACGATTTTATCTTGCAAAACACTCTTTTTCTGTTGCAATCTCTCAATTTCTGAATTTAGTGCAAAAATATTGGTTTGAATCGATGCCATTTGTTTATTTAATTCAGCGGTATATTCTTTCAATTTAATTGCATCATTCATTTCAGGTGTCAAGAGCTTTTCTATATCTGCAAGCTTTTTTTCAAGATTTTCCTTCTCGGCTTTATACTTTTTTCCCTTAAATACATCTACCCAAGACATAAAACATAACTCCTTTTATAAATAAAACTCGGTCTTGAGCGTCCGTCCGAAGAGGCTGTCCAGCTCTTCCTTGGGGTCGCCTCCCTCGTAGAGGATGCGGTAGACCGCCCCGCAAATGGGGAGATCCACTCCGTGAGTCCGTCCCAGAAGCACCAAGGCTTGGACGGTGGCGTAGCCCTCGGCCAGCTCGGTAAAGCTCTCTCCCTTGATGAAGGCTTCACCGAAGGCGCGGTTGTGGGAGAATCGGGAAAACACCGTGGCCTCGTAGTCTCCCAGATGGCAGAGACCGTAGGCCGACAGCTCACTTCCTCCCATAGCCGAGATAAGGCGGGCGATCTCGCGGGTGCCGCGGGACATGAGGGCTCCCTTGAGGGTGGTCAGCCCCGCTCCGTCCAGCATACCCGCCGCGATACCGATGACGTTCTTGGCGGCGGCACCGATCTCACTGCCAATGAGGTCGGTACCGTAATAAAAGCGGATAATATCCCCCGAAAAGGCCTCCACAAGACGGTGCTTGACCTCCTCGTCCTCGGAGTCAATGACCATGCAGTTGGGGATGCCCGCGTAGAACTCCTGCACGTGACCGGGACCTACCCAGACAGCCACCTTAGCCGAATCGGGCAGGTATTCCTCCGCCACCTGAGTCAGCCGCTTGCCCGTGGTCGCCTCGATGCCCTTCATGCAGAGCACCAGGGTCTTGCCCTCCAGAGGGTAAGCGGAAAGCTCGGTCATGAGGGCGCGAAGCCCCTGAGCCCCCACCGATATGATGACCGTCTCGCAGTCGGGAGTCACGCAATCGGCAAGGCTCGTGGAAAGCCTCACCGTCCCGGGAAGGGTCAAAAGGTCATTCCGTCCTTCGGCGAGGAAGCGCTTCATGTGGACAGAGGAGGGGCGGCCGTACAGGGTCAGGTCGTGTCCCTTACGGGAGGCCAGATACCACGTGATGAGGGAGCCCCAACGGCCGCAGCCGATAACGGTGATTTTCATGATGATTCCTTTCTGTACGATGAGGAAGGGCTTACGCCTCGGCGCGGAGCCTCTTTTCCAGAGCCTTGACCTTGGTCTCGGCCTTGGAAAAGCCCAGCTTCATGGCCTTGCGGTAGTACTTGTAGGCCTCCACCTCGTCGGCAGAGTCCACTCCGATCCCCCCCTCGTAGCACTCACCCAAGGCATAGCAGGCCTCAGCGTGGGTCCTGGAGGCACGGGTCAGGTACCGCACCGCGGTACGGGGATCCTCGGGGACGCCCTTGCCGTGGAGCAGGCACCAGCCATAGCTGTACTGGGCCCAGATCTGTCCCGCGGGAGTACTCTGCCCACGGGGCACGGGGATACGCATATCCGCCACCTCTCGGTAGCAGGACGCGGCGGCAGCGGGATCCGCGGGGAGTCCCTCCCCGTAGAACAGGCAGTCACCCAGGTAGTTCAGGGCGGCGGCCAGCATGGCGGGAGTGACCGCGGCGGAGACGTACTCGGGACGGTCGGCGGGGGCGGAGGTCGCCCGCATTCCCAGACCGAAGAGGATGGGCTCGGGCCAGAGGGCGGTGTAGTAGTCGGTCATCCAGCCCTCGTGGGAACGGCCCGCGCGACTGTCACGGGGGGTGACCGAGCCGCTGTCACGGCTGTTCAGTCTGCGGCGGGCATAGACACCCGCGGGGGTAGGCCACTTGGCGGAGGACTTTTTCTCCTTGGGGGAGGTGGCCTCTATGTAGGTGGACTCAAAGGCGTACATACGGGCCAGATCCTCCCGGGCGGCAGTATGACCCATAAGGACGGCGCGAACCAGATAGGGGAAGGACTCCCGGATATCCTCGCCGCTGGCGAAATGGACGGCGCGGAGGGTGGCTATGCGGTAGCAGGCCTCGGCGCGGGCGGCACGGTCCCGCTTGACCCGCGCTTCGCGGCGTTCACGGAGGGTATAGACACCGCACTCGGACACCGTATCAGGGAGGGAAATGGCGCGGAGGTAGGCCTCGTCGGCCAAGGTGGGAGAGGACTCCCGCTCCTTGCCCGCGTAGTACAAGTCGCCCAGCCACAGGGAGGCGGTGACCCGTCCCTCCTCGGCGCGGGCGGCCTTATCCAGAAACCACAGGGCGGTATCAAAATTCTGCGGGGTCCCATAGCCGCGGTAGGCACAGGCGGCCATGGATACAGCGGCATCCAGACTGCCCTCCTCCGAAGCCCCCGCCAAAGAGCGCCAGCTGCGGACGCGGGCCAGCTCGGCAGAGCCCTCGTCTCCCTCGGCGGCGGCGGCCTCAGCCACAGCCATGGAGCGCTCCGCCAGGCTCATGAAGGCGTCAATAGGACTGTCGTTCGCGGCATCCGACAGGTACTCACGGGCCTCGCCCAGACGAACAGCCTCCATATAGTAGCGGAGAGCCTCATCCTCGGCGGTAGCGGCGGCAGGAGTACGGAGACCAAAGGCATAGAGATCACCCAGCGCGGTCAAGGCACCCACGTGATCCGTCCGCGCGGCCTTTTCAAAGTAGGCGGCGGCCAGCTCTACCCGCTCGGTTGGGGTCAAGGACCGCTCACAGAAGGAAACGGCAGGGTTGGCACTATCTCCCAAACCGTACAGGGCACAGTAGCCCAACATATACAGGGCGGCTCCCGCGGCTTCTCGGGTGGTCAGCCCCTCCTGCGCCAGAACCCCCGTGGGGACAGACTCCCGCTGAACCGTCTCGGTCTCCTTCTCCCATAGGGCGGCGGCATCGGCAAAGCGGCTCACCGCGCGGGTCACGCTCCGAACCAGAGCCTGACCCTCCATGTGGTAAAGGCCCAGACTGTAGCAGGCGGCCACACAGCCGCCGTCGGCGGCGCGGTTCATGTAGGAGAGACACCTCTCCTCATCCCGACGCACCCCCCGTCCGCAGGCATAGCACAGGGCCAAGGCGTAGGCGGCATCGGCCACACCACCCTCGGCGGCGGTCTCAAAGAGGCGGACCGCCCGTCCGTAATCGGGAGCGGGAGCCACGATCTCCTCGGTGCGGTCAGCGGGGCCGGCGTGGGGCAGGACCTCCCCGTCAGCGGAGGTCAGAAGCACCTTCTCCTTCGGGCGCATACCGCGGTCGTAGCACAGACCCAGACGGTAGGCGGCATGGGGATCGCCCCCCTCGGCGGCGGTCTCATAGAGGCGGAAGGCCTTCATGAGGTCGGGCTCCACCCCCCGTCCGTACTCGTAGCACAGACCCAGACGGCAGGCGGCCTCGGGCAACCCTTCGGCGGCGGCGCGGGCGTACCATTCGGCGGCGGCGGTCACGTCCCGCACCACACCGATGCCGTGCTCGTAGCATCCACCCAGATTATTCTCGGCGGGGACGTAGCCCGCCAGGGCGGCTCGCTCGTAGTTGAGGAAGGCGCGGTGGGGATCCGCTTCCACCCCGATACCCTGCTCGAAGCAGACACCCAAGGCGAAAAGGCCCCCCTCGTCTCCGCGGGCGGCGGCCAGACGGAAGCAAGCGAAAGCACGCGCGGGGCTTGCGGGGACACCGAAGCCGCGGCGGTATGCGTCACCCAGACGGTACACAGCCTCGGTATTCCCCCGCCTGAGGGCATAGCGATACCACACCATGGCGCGGGTGGGATGGGGAGGGATCCCCGCGGTGGGGTCACCCTCGGCCAGCATACGCCCCAGGGTCACGGCGGCGGCATCCACCGAAAAGGCGGGGATAACGGCGGTGGCGGCATCGGGGGAATCGGTGGGTTGGGTCACCTCCGAAAGCTCTGCCTCCTCGGTGGCACGGCGGATGAAGTCGGCCTCGGCAAAGCCGACGGGGGTCACGCGGCTACGGGCAAAGGCGGTCACCGACAGGCCCTTCTGACGACTTCGGTTGGCTGTGCTTCGGGCAAGGAGAGCCTTTTGCAGGCGGGTGCGGCGCATCTGGCGCATGGTGATACAGGAAACACCCGCTCCCGTTCGGTCGCCCAGCAGAGAGGGGAAGGCTCCGACCGACGCATCCTTGGCCTCGGCTCCCCACAGGCAGGACTTGTAGACAAGAGCCACGGCGGCGCGGTGGTCGCGGGGCACACCCTCACCGCTTTGGTATAGAAGACCCAGACAGTAGGCGGCGGGGGCGTATCCCCCGTCGGAGGCCTTTCGCAGGCATTCGCAGGCGCGTTCGGGGTCCTTCAGAACCCCCAAACCCCGCAGGTAGCACAGTCCCTTGCGGTATTCGCCCCGCAGGTCTCCCTCGCGGGCGGCCAGATCGAACAGGCGGTAGGCGGCCTCGGGGTTGCGCTCGGTGCCCCGTCCCGTGAGGTACAGCTCACCCATGCGGATGCGGGCATCGTTGATCCCCCCCTCAGCGGCCAGAGCGATCCAGCGGGCGGCCTCCACCTCCAGCTTGGGGACGCTGTCCCCCTCCTCGTAGGCGCGGCCAAGGGCGTAGCAGGCGGCTACGTCCCCCTTATGGGCGGCCACGGCGGCGGTAATGGCCTTACCGTAGGCATCCTCCACGCAACGGACGGGGGAGAAGCACTCGGCCAGGCGGGCCAGATGGCGGATGAAGAGGCGGTGGATGAACAGGGACACGGTACGGCGGTCGGGGGTGTCGGCGGTGGGAGCGGGGATCAGGGCGGCACCGCCCTCGGGGGAGCAGAAGCGATCGTCCAGTCGGTTCTCCCTCATGCTGACGCAGAGGACGGGCATACCCCGCCCCATGGCGCGGCGGATATCGGCGGCCACCGTCTCGGAGGCCTCGGCGGCAGGGCAGGTCAGGGCGATGAGGAGGGAGGCCTCGGTCAGGGTCTCCGTCCGATGCAGGGGATCGGTCTGCTCGTGGATGCAGGCAAAGCGGAAGCCGTAGCGGGACAGGCCGCGGCAGAAGGTGTCGGTCTCCTCCCGACGGGACAGGGCGTGGGTCACGCAGATGTAGGCGGGCATGGTGAGGTCTCCTTTCTTGGCTGATCGCTCCGCGACCGTCCAAAGTGAAATGCGCTTTTGGCGCGAAAAATACCTTCGGTGTGAAATACGCCCAACGGGCGGGGGAGGTGCAGTTCCTGCGGAGCTGTCCGTTCAGGATTTTTTTGCGGTAAAATACGTGCCCACGTGCTCCCCGTCCAAAAGACGGTAGAGGATATCAGGGTCATGGCCGTTCATGATGAACATGGGGATGCCCGCCTCGGTGGAGAGGGTGGCGGCGCGGAGCTTGGCCTCCATACCGCCCGTACCGCGTTCGGTACCCGCGCCTCCCGCGGCGGCCATGAGGGCCTCGGACAGGTCGTCCACGCGGTCAATGAGGGTGGCGTCGGGGTGCTTGCGGGGGTCCTTGTCGTAAAGGCCGTCCACGTCGGAGAGGTTGATGAGGACGTCGGCGTGGCAGACTCGGGCCACGTAGGCCGACAGGATGTCATTGCCGCCGAACTTGGTCAGCTCGTCGGTGGAGACGGGGTCATTCTCGTTGACGATGGGCACACAGCCCATGGAGAGAAGGGACTCAAAGGTGTTCTCGGCCAGGGCGCGGCGGGTGGGATTGTCCAGCACGTCACGGGTGAGGAGCACCTGGGCCACGGTGTGGCCGTAGAGGGAGAAGAGCTGATCGTAGAGCCGCATGAGCTCGCTCTGACCGATGGCGGCCATGGCCTGCTTCTCGGCGATGGTGGAGGGTCTGGCGGCGCCCACCTTGGCCACGCCTGCCGAGACCGCGCCCGAGGAGACCAGCACGATCTCCTTGCCCGCGTTCTTGAAGTCGGACAGGACCCGCACCAGCGCCCCGATGCGGCGGATATTCAGTGCCCCCGTGGCGTGGGTCAGGGTGGAGGTACCCACCTTCACCACGATACGGCGGCTGTTTTCCAGCATACTCATAAAAAAATATTCACTTTCCAAGAAAATTTACCAAAAAGCCCTTTTCAATCTACAAGTTTTGTATTATAATAAGGGTAGTGGGAGGTATTGACTCTATTATACTCCCAAATTCCAATAATTTCAAGTACATTTTGAATATTCTGCCGCTCTTTGGTGCTTTTTGTGCAAAAGGACGGCTGACAGGAAGGATGGACACCATGAAGCAGAAGTACACCCTCAACATTGCCGACCTCCAGATCAGCGTCATCTCCGACGCCCCCGCCGACGAGGTACAGAAGATCGGTGGGATCCTGGACCGCAAGATGCGGGAGATCTACCTCAAGAGCCGCTGCCCCAAGACCGAGGCCGCTCTCCTCTGCGCCCTGGAGTGCGTGGCTGACCGCATCAGCCTCGCCGAGAAGACCGCCGAGCTGGAGGACAAGTGCGTCAAGTACGGCGTGGTGCTGGACGGACTGAAGGACCGCAACGCCGAGCTGTCCTCCGAGCTGGAGAGACTCCGTAACGAGAACGCCGTTCTCCGCTCTCTCATCACCCAGGGGGGCGGGAACCCCGCGGCTCCCCAGCCCATCTCCCCCACCGAGTTCCTCTCCCGCGTGGCCGACGCCCAGAACGAGACCGTCCCCGCACCCGTGGAGGAGCCTGTGGAGATCCCCGCCGAGGAGCCCCGCCGCCGCTCCCGTGTGGGCTCCATGTTCGAGCAGCTGTCCTTCGGTGACGTGGACTGATCCCCGCCGCGCAAGGACATGACCCATAGAAATCAGCCTCCCCGCCTCCCCGAGCTGCTGGCCCCCGCCGGCTCTCCCGAGGCGCTGGAGGCCGCTATCTCCGCGGGCGCGGACGCCGTCTATTTGGGCGGCAGCCGCTTCAACGCCCGCATGAACGCCCACAATTTCGACACCGCGGCCCTCCGCGAGGCGGTCACCCACGCCCACCGCATGGGTGGCAGAGTCTACCTGACTCTCAACACTCTGGTGTGGGACCGTGAGCTGACCGACGCTCTGGAGGCCGCCTACGAGGCCGCCGTAGCGGGAGTGGACGCTCTCATCATCGCCGATCTCGGTGCCGCCGCCCTCATCCGCCGCGCCCTGCCCAATCTGCCTTTGCACGCCAGCACCCAACTCTCGGGGCACAACGCCGCCACGGGACGGGTCCTGGCGGATTTTGGCTTTTCCCGCTTCGTCATCGCCCGTGAGACAAGCCTCGACGATCTGGCCGCCGCCGTGCGGGACAATCCCCTGGAGGTGGAGGTCTTCATCCACGGCGCGCTCTGCGTCAGCCACTCGGGGCAATGCCTGTTCTCCTCGGTGGTAGGGGGTCGGAGCGGCAACCGCGGGGAGTGCGCCCAGCCCTGCCGTCTTCCCTACGGATGCGGAGGGTGTGACAGTAAGTCCACCGTCCAAGACCGCGCCAAGGGACCAAGCCGCCCGAACGGCAAGGGAAAGCGCGTCAACTCAACCGACCGCCGCTCCCCCGATCCCACAAACGAAAACTACCCCCTGTCCCTCAAGGATCTCTCTCTGGCGGGTCACGTCCCCGCGCTGATTGAGGCGGGTGTCTCCTCCCTCAAGATCGAGGGGCGCATGAAGTCCCCGGGCTACGTCAGCGGGGTCACCGCCATCTGGCGCAGGCTTCTGGACGAGAACCGCGCCGCCACCCCCGTGGAAATGGCCGCTTTGAGCGATCTTTTCTCCCGCGGAGGCTTTACCGACGGGTATCAGGTGGGCAAGGTCGGCCGCTCCATGATGGGTGTGCGCACCGACAGCGACAAGGACCGCACCGCCGCCGCCGAGAAGGCCGCCCTGGGAGTGCGCCACCAGCCCCATCTGCCTCTGTCCATGGAGCTGACCGTGAAGGAGGGTCAGCCCGTGAGCCTCACCGCCTCATCCCCTCTGTTCCGTTGCGATAACACTCCCCCCGACGCCGCCGTTACGGTCGCCGCCGAGGCCCCCGACAAGGCCGAGTCCGCCGCCTTGACCCACGAGGCCGCCGAAAAGCAGCTCACCCGCACGGGAGGCACCCCCTACTACGCCGCGTCTGTCACAAGCCACATCGACGACGGCCTGTCCCTCCCCCTCTCCCGCCTCAACGCCCTGCGACGCGAGGCTCTGGAGGCCTTGGATGCCGCCCGTATGGAGGCTATGCCTACCCCTGCCGAGGGGTACAGACCCATCTCTGCCGACAAGGTCACCGAGGAGCTTTTGCGCGAGGCTCCCCATACCGAGAGCCGCGGCGTGACCGAGGTCAAGCGCACCGCCCGCTTCTATGCCCCCGAGCAGATCACCCCCGCCGCTGTCAACTACTTCGATCTCCTCTATCTCCCCTTGGGCAAGGCTCACCCCGCCGCCGTTCCCGCCCAGAAGCGAGGCACCCTCATGCCCCCCGTGATCTTTGACCGCGAGGCCGAGGCGATCCGCGAGGAGCTGACCGCTGCCTTGGGTGACGGTATCCGCCATATTCTGGTGGGCAATATCGGCCATCTGCCCCTGATCCGCGAGGCCGTGACCGCCTGCGGCCTGGACGGTGAGGTCACCCTCCACGGGGATCTCCGCCTCAACACCGCCAACACCCCCGCCGCCGCCCGTCTCCTGGGGCTGGGTCTGTCCGACCTCATCCTCTCCCCCGAGCTGACCGTCCCCCGTATGCGGGATATTTCCGCCGCTCTGTCGGAGTACGGTCATATCGCCGCCACCGCCGCCGCGGTCTATGGCCGACTCCCCCTGATGCTTCTGGAGAAGTGCGCCATTCGGGAGATCTACCGCCACATGAAGCCCGAGGCCGTTTGCCGCGAGGTCTGCGGAAGGAACGCCGCCATCCTCAAGGACCGCATGGGTAAGGAGTTCCCCGTCCTCCGCGAGAATGCTCCCAAGGGCATGGGCCACCGCAATCTGGTGTGCAATTCCCTGCCCACGGGTATGTCCGACCGCATGGACGAGGTAGCCCGCGGCCATCTGGCAGGCCACCATTTCATCTTCACCGTGGAGTCCCCCCGCGAGGTGGACCGCGTCATCGCCGTTTACCGGGAGGGAAAGCCTCTGGGGGGCGAGGTACGCAGGATGGTGAAGTGAGCCGACCATACAGAAAACCACCCGACCGAGATCGGGTGGTTCTTTTCGTTATAGGGATGGTTCAACCCTCCCGCTTCCGCAAGGCGACCCAAGCGGCGGGGAGCAGGGCGGCCAGCAGACCCATGGACAGGGTGGAGCCGCACCCCTTCTCTTCGGGGGCGTCGGTGCCGTCAGCGGGATCGTCGGTGGGGACATCCGTGGGAGTCTCGGCGGGGGTGTCCGCGGGGGCTTCGGTCGGCTCCTCGGTGGGGGTTTCGGTGGGAACGTCAGTCGGCTCCTCGGTCTCGCCCGCGGGGGCCATCAGGGTAGCCACGATGAAATCCTTGGCGATGAAGTCGGTGCCGTTGAACTTGTAGGCGATGATGTTCCCGCCATGGTCGTCCAGGGAGTCAATGGCGCAGGGGAGGAGGCCCAGCTTCGCGCCCGCCTCGGCCTTCCAGCCCGTGGAGTCCAGGTGGATATCGTCCTTACCGCCCACGGTGCAGTACTCGTCGATCTGCACCAGAGACCAGGGAAGGTAGATCTCCATGGTATAGGAGGTGGATCTCTTGGTGTGTCCCTTATTGGCGCCCGTGATCTGATCGCTGACCAGACCGTCGGCGAAGTTGTGGCGGAAGACCACCACCGAACCGTCCTCCATGGAGCCGCAGGAGAAGAAGATGCCCTCGGCTCTGTCCCCCGAGAGGATCAGACCGGGATTGACCGCCAGCTCCAGGCAGTCGATGCCCACCCAATGGGTGTTCTCGCCCCGCCAGGCGGGGGTGCGGTCGTTGATGGTGCCCGCGTAGTAGAGGCCGCCCTCGTCCCAGGCCAGATGCCAGACCACCTTGGAGGTACCCACCTCACCAACCCAAGCGGCGGCGGTGGTCTTGTCCATGGTGTAGGTGACCCGGTACTCCCCCTCCTCGATGACGCCGTCCACGGTGGGACTACCGTAGGGGATCTCCATCTCAAACTCGGCCTCGGCGGCGGCAGAGAGGGTCAGACCCGCGAAGCAGGAAAGCAGGCAGGACAGGGTGACCGCCAGGGTCAGAAGGATCTTCAGATTTTTCATGGTGGCTTCTCCTCGGCTTGCTTACTCCCCGTCGGCGGGGACCTTGACGGTCAACTCACAGTACTGGGGCAGGTGATCCGACAGGTAAACGCCGTCGCGGTGGTAGTGGATGTTGCGGTAGACCTGGGCGGTGAAGGTGTCAGGGGTATAGAAAACGTAATCAATGGGCTTATGGGCGGGATCGTACTTGGAGCCGCCCTCCTGCCAGTAGGCCGTCATGGAGGCCCAGGCGTCGGTGGAGACGGTATCAGCGGCGTCGGCGCGGGCATCGGCGAAGCAGCCCGTGATCTCCTCGCCCGTGGAGCTCTTGAAGGTGGAGAGACCCAGCACGTTCTTGAACATGGCGTAGGTATTCCCCGCCGAGGAGGTGGGGGCCTGGTTGAAGTCGCCCGTAAAGACCATGGGCAGGTCGGGCAGGGTCTGAATGAACTCCAGGATCACCCGCACCTGCGCGGTACGGATGGCGCGGCCGTCGGTGCCGCTGTTGTTGCCGTTGTGGTCCAGGTGGGTGTTGATATGGACATACTCAAAGCCCGTAGCCTTGTCCTTGAGGCGGGCCCAGGTGCAGATACGGGGGTAGTTGGCGTTGGGCAGAGACGAGCCCGCCACGTCAGGAGTCTCGGAGAGCCAGAAGGTGCCGTGATCCACCAGATCGAACTTATCCTTGCGGTAGTAGATGGAGCTGGCCTCGCCGCCGGGGGTACGGCCCTCGCCCACCCCCGCGTAGCTCTGGTTGAAGGAGTAGGTATCCATGCGGTAGATCCAGCCCGTGGTCACCTCCTGCATACCGATGGAGTCGGGCTGCAGCTCATCCATGAGGTCGCGGAGCAGCTCGGCGCGCAGGTCAAAGTCCACCGAGGTGCCGTTCTCGGTCTGGACGTTGAAGGACATGACCTTGAGCTTGTAGTTCTCCATGGTCTGCTCCACGATGGGGTAGGTGTCCGCCATGTTGGGGTAGAGGGTCGCGGCCTCCTCGGCGGTGGCAAAGAAGTGGATCTCGGCCAGATCCATGGACTCGCCGTCCTTCCCCGCGGCCTTTTCGAAGTTGAGGAAGAGGACCTTCCAGTTCTTGGTGAAGGGGGTCAGATTCAGGTAGACGTACTGCCAGTCGCCGCTGTCGGCCACGCGGGCGGTGCGGGCAAAGCCCTCAAAGTTGGCGGCCTCACGGACGGTGGGGGCACCGAAATAGGTCAGGCTGCGGCTCCAGAGGTCATTGGCGCGGACCTTCAGCACCACGTGGGGGTACTCGGTGGTGTTGGGGAGGATGCCGTTCATGGCGGTCACCAGCTCCTCCAGCTCCAGAAGGATGTAGGGCTTGGCGGTGCCCGCGGCGGTGACCGACTTGGTGGTCATGCGCAGGAACTTGCCCTCGGTGTCGTCCACTTCAAAGGAGACCTCACACTTAGTGGGGCGGGTCACGAAGGCCCCCGCGTCATCGGCGGCGAGCTTGTCCAGATCCACCGTGGGCATGAGGACGGGAGCCTCGGTCTCGGGCTCGGTGGGCTCCTCAGTGGGCTCCTCGGTGGGAGCATCGGTGGGAGCATCCGTGGGGACGTCAGTCGGCTCCTCGGTGGGGGTATCGGTAGGAGCCTCGGTGGCGGGCTCGGTGGGGGCTTCGGTGGGTGCCAACGTGGGGGTGGTCACGTCTCCCTCGCCGCCGTCACAGGCAGTAAGGGCCAGGCACAGGCACAGGGTCAGAAGCCCCGCCAGCCACAAAAGTCGGGTAAAACGCTTCATAAGATTCCCTCCTTTGGGAAAAGACTACTACGATTATAGCACAGACTCCCCCGTTTGTCAAGAAGCCAATGGCTCCGCCGCCCCGATCCGCAAAAGTTTTTATGATAAAATCCGCAAAAGACCTTGCAATTTCCCAAAATATGTTGTATAATATGGCTGACCGCAGGGAATCCTCTGCGGGAATACGGATCTGTTCCTAGACAAGAAAGGAATCACATCATGGCAAAGAAAAATGCGGCAATCATCGGTTACGGCGGTATGGGCGGCTGGCACGGTAGCTTCCTCCAAAACAGTGACGTCGTCAATCTGATGGGTATTTACGATATTAAGCCCTCCCAGTGCGAGCTGGCCGAGTCCAGAGGCATCCATGCCTACGCCTCCCTGGAGGAGCTTCTGGGAGACCCCGCGGTGGATTTCGTCACCATCGCCGTCCCCAACGATCAGCACAAGCCCCTGGCCCTCAAGGCTCTGGCCGCGGGCAAGCACGTCATCTGCGAGAAGCCCGTTACCCTGTCCTCCGCCGATCTCCAGGAGATGATCGACGCCTCCAAGGCCGCCGGCAAGCTCTTTACGGTCCACCAGAACCGCCGCTGGGACGGTGAGTTTCTGGTCATGCGGGACATCTACCAGAGCGGCGAGCTGGGCCCCGTGCACCACATCGAGTCCCGTTGCCACGGCTCCCGCGGTATTCCCGGGGACTGGCGTCAGGATCCCGCCCAGGGCGGCGGCATGATTTTGGACTGGGGTATCCACCTCATCGACCAGATCATGGGCATCGTCACCGACAAGGCCCTCAAGAAGATCTGGTGCAAGTGCGATCACATCACCAACGAGCTGGTGGACGACGGCTTCAAGCTGGAGATGTACTTCGAGGACGATCTGTCTGTCCACGTGGAGGTGGGTACCTCCAACTTCATCGGCCTGTCCCGCTTCTACATGGTCGGCCGCGACGGCGCCGCCCTGATCCCCGACTGGGGCCAGCCCGCCCGCGTGGTCTGGTGCCACAACTACAACGAGAAGGAAGTGGTTCCCGTGGTCACCGCCGCCGGCATCACCAAGACCATGGCTCCCAGAAACGAGCAGTCCATTTCCGAGAAGTCCATTCCTCAGCCTCACGCCGACGTCCACGACTACTACCGCAACTTCGTCCGCGCCATGGACGGCGAGTGCGAGCAGTGCGTCACCCATCACCAGATGATGGTGGATATGAAGATCATGGAGGCCGCCTTCGAGTCCGACCGCACGGGTATGCCCGTGGACGTGGATCTGAAGTTCTGATCTATCCGAACGTCGTAAGAAAAGAATATCCGATTTCTTCTGCATTTTCAGTGGAGAAAGGAGAAGGAATATGAAAAAAGCGGCAAAAGCACTTACGATTATCAGTTGTATCCTTTCGGGTATACTGTGGTTGTTGGGAATACTCACCTTACTGTTTAATATTTTGGGGCTCTGGGGCCCATGGCATCTTGCGGGATTTGGATTTATCTTTTTCATTCCCGTACCCATCGTCCCCGCAATTCTTTCCATCATTTTCTCCTGCATCCAAAAAGACAAGAAGCTGATGATTCTGAATTCCGTTTCCGCGGCAGTTTCGGTGGTATTCATTTTTCTCACCGTATTCGTATCCTCCACCTGGTTTTGGTGAAAGCTTCCTACCCCTTTTTGAGTACGGCTCTTGACAAACATCCCCGAAAGGAGTATAATAGTGACACGCGGCACGACCGCACAATTCACAAAACGAAAGGAGAATCACTATGAAGCGTATTCTTTCCATCCTCCTGCTGCTCTCTCTGCTGGTCTGCGCCTTCGCCTCCTGCGACACCATGACCGCCGCCGCGGCCATAGCCAAGGCCGAAAAGGCTCTGGAGGAGAAGCCCTACACCGTCACCATGTCCATGGACTTTGACTGCGAGGACAAGAACCTCAACACGGTTTTCGACGCCCTGTCTCTGGAGTTCCCCGTCACCGTGGACGGTGAGAACCTGCACATGGATATGTCCACCGAGGTCATGGGCTTTACGACAGGCATCACCATGACGGTCGTGGACAAGGTGCTGTACGCCAACACCACCGTTATGAACCAGAGCGTCAAGCTCAAGGCCACCCTCACCGAGGAGAACTACGAGGAGTTCATCAAGAACAACAACGCCGAGCTCCCCGTCACCACCGAGAACTTTGAGACCCTGACCATGGAGGTCAAGGACGGCAAGCAGATCGTCACCTGCAGCGGCATCACCACCGAGGGTCTGACCGCCATGAACGACCTGCTCTCCGACACCCTCACCGCTATGGGTGCCGAGGCCGCCGTGGGAGATCTCACCATGGTCGCCACCATCTCCGACGGGCTCTTTGAGTCCATGGCCCTGACCGCCACCTACTCGGTGACCGCGGGCGGTGAGACCCACACCGTCTCCCTGACCATGAACGCCAAGTATACCTACGAGAATATCCAGCCCATCACCGCTCCCGCCGATGCCGACAGCTACAAGGATGTCAGCTTCGACGAGATCGTAGGGGAATAATTCTCCCAAAAGCATAATAGAAAGGTGACCCGTCACAGGACGGGTCACCTTTTTGTTGGAAATGAGGAGCTTTAACAGGGCGTTCCGTAGAATTGCCCCCATCTACCGATCTCCATCCGCGGGGCAAAGCAATTTTGCATTCTTTGATTACCGACCGCCGCGGTGTCCGCCGCCGCCTCCGTGACGGCTGCCGCCTCCGCTTCCGCTGCTGCGGGGGGAGTAGGTGCGGGTGGTGTACTCGCGGACGAAGGAATCCGACTCATGGGTCAGCTCCAGCTTGGCGTAGCGGTCCAGGGGGTAGTCTACCGAGGCCTTCTTCTTGCGGTACACGGCGATCACGGCCCCGCGGACGGCGAAGGCGATACCCACCGAAATAGCCGCCGAGAGGAAGATGATGACGCTCCACGCCATGCCCACGCGACCCGTAAAGGCCTCGGCCGACAGGGTAAAGAAGGCCTCACAGCCATCGTAGACGTGGCCTCCCTTGAGGTTGTCGTAGACGTCGTAGTCGTCCAGTATGTAGTTGACTTCCTTCTGGCTGATGGCGTAGTTGGCCTCGCCATAGGTGTACATATCGTAGTAGTAGGTATCGTTGAGCCGCTCGTAGGTCACCACCAGAAGGACGGCGTCGGTGTCCTCGATGTCCTTCACGCGGTGGCAGTAGTCGTCGCCGTAGAAGTCGTCGTAGGGACCCTTGGCCAGGTAGGTGGCCAGATACATCTCCACCCCGTGCTCGGTTGAGAGACGGTTCAGAAGGGCGGTCAGCTCCGCCGCTTCGGTGGCGTTCAACATATCCGAGGGATCGTAGACCCGCTCGCTCTCCGCCGCGGACAGGGGGAGGGTGAGGCAGACCGCCAGACAGAGCAGGATCAGCCCGAGGGCCATACTCTTTTTCAGTACAGAGGTCTTCATCAGAACAGAGCACCTCCGATCAGCGAGAGTAACGCCGTCGCGGGCACCGCCACAGCCGCCATGAGAGCCGCCAGCTTGACCTGACTCACGGGCAATTCTCCGTAGATCTTCCCCGTGGAGGCGTTGATGGCGAAGGTGTAGACCTTGCCGTCCTTATGGGGGTAGGTCAAAATCCAGACGGGGAGCAGGGCGTATTCCCAGTGGCTCTCCTTGATGTTGACTTGGATCTCCTCGGGGGTGATCGTGGAGTAGGCCTCCTTGACGGTGGAGCGCAGGAGGGCGGCGGTGTAGTCGTGCATCCGTCCCCGCACCTCCTCGGACAGAGAATCCCTCTCAATGTCCCGCTTCTTGGCGAAGAAGCCCGAAAGGTAGGGCATGGAGAAGTCGGTCAGCTCGGCAGAGGGGTAGGGGAGGACACCCTCCAGCATCTTCTTGTCGGCATCGGACAGGGCGCAGGTGACGATATCCTCGAAATGGATGTCCCCCGCCCGCTCCAGCTTGTAGACCTTGGTGTTGGTGTACTTATAGTCCCCCGCCCGCCAGGTATGGACGCGGGTGGCCTTGAAGTCGGTGGCGCCGTGAGCGTCGGCATCCGTGACCCAGAAGGGGTAGTAGACCCCCTTGATCTGGGCGGCGTGGGCCTGGGACTTGAAGTCGCGGGGCAAAAACCACTTCTTTTGGCACCAGCCCAGGAAGGCCTTCTCGGCCTCCTCCTTGGTGATGCGGAAGGGGATGACCTTGTGGGGCTGCAGCTGACCCGACAGGCGTCCCGCGTGAACCACGGGATTGTGGCAGTAGTAGCAGAAGTCGGCGGCGGTGTTGTCATCGGCCACCACCTCGGCACCGCAGTTGGGGCAGGTGAAGAGGTTCATCCGCTCGCAAAATGCCTCGCCGTCGGCGCGTTGCTTTTCAGCGGCCTCGGCGGCACCCGCATCCGTCAGCTCGGTCTCGTTAAACTCCGAGAGGCAGAACTCGCAGGCGAACTTTTGTTTTTCAGGATCGAAGCCAAGACCGGCACCGCAACAGGGGCATTGGTAGGCTACGGTTTTGTTTGTGGACATGGTATGTGGTTCCCTTCTTTGGTTTTAGGGATGATATTTGGGCTTGTCCGAGCGACAAACCGCGCTTTTACTTCCTCTTCCCGCACTCCGAGCAGAACTTGGCCGAAGCCTCATTCTTGGCCCCGCACTCGGTGCAGAACCACTCGGCGGCGGGTCTGGGAGAGCCGCACTCGGGGCAGAACTTGCCCGTACAGACAGCCCCGCAGGCGCAGGTCCAGCTACCCGAGGGGGCGGGCTTGGGAGAGCCGCACTCCGAGCAGAACTTGCCCGTATTGGTCTGACCGCAGGAGCAGGTCCAGCCGCCCGCGGGAGCAGCGGGAGCCTTGGCGGCGTCCCGCTCCATCTGGGCCTGGTTGGAGGCCGAGGCCGCGCCCACGAAGCCACCGCCCGCGTTCATGCCCATACCCATGCCCATAAAGGCCTGGGCCGCGCCGTTCGCGTTACTGCCCGCAGCCTCCATGCCTCTGGCCACCGCGCCCTGGACGTAGCCCTCGCGGATGGAGGCGTCCCCCAGCATGGCACCCTGGTTGCGGATATCGATCATCTCGCGGGACTTCTCGTCGTAGGAAAGCCCCCCCAGACCCACCGACAGGACCTCCATGCCGCGGAGCTCCTTCCAGTCGGCGTCCAGCTCGTTTTGCATATAGCGGGACAGCTCGCGGGACTTGGAGACCACGTAGGAGACGCGGATGCCGTCAGCAGACATGGAGTTGATGGCCGCTCCCAGCGCCTCCAAAAACTCGTTGAGGTACTGCTCATTGATGGCGGAGATGTCCACTCGGTCGGCGTTCTTGGGGATCACCTCGGTGTAGAACTTGATGGGGTCGGTGATCTTGATGGAGTAGGTACCGTGGGCGCGGAGGAACAGCTCGGCGTTGTAGAAGCTGTCAAAGTAGCTGATGGGGTTACGGGTGCCGAACTTGATGCCCTTGATCTCCTGGAGGTTTACGAAGTAGGCCTTCTGGGAGGTGGAGGGAACACCGCCGAACTTGACGCGGGAGAAGGACTCCTTGATGGAGGCCCCGAAGCCCCCCGCAAAGAGGGAGGGAGCGGCGGCGTTGTCCACCTTGTAGTAGCCCTCCTCGGCGGTGAAGTCCACGATCTTACCGCCGTCCACCAGCATCATGAACTGGTTGGGGTAGACGTGGATGACGGATCCGTTGGAGATGTAGTCCTCGGTGCCCTTCTTGTTGCTGTTGCGCTTGTCGTTCTTTCGGACCTTGACGCCCTTGGTAAAGAGGGTATTGTCCCCCATATTGTCGGCCTCCAGGACCTCCAGCCACTGGTCGGCCAGGCCGCCGCCGATGGCGCTCATTGTCGCTTTGATGATGCCCATTATGTAGTTTCCTTTCTGTTGGATGTGATCTTGATAAAAGCACAATGAGCGTATGCCAACACTCTGACATACGCCCATCGCTATTCTCTTAAGGGCATCTCTAAAACTCATCGTGCGACGAGCGGCGAGAAGATTTTTCGTCAGTCTAAACAAAAATCCGCGCGTATAGTTGACCCTATACGAAGGATTTTTGTGACGACTGACGGGAAAGATTCCGCCGAGTCGCCGTGCGAGGAATTTTTAGAGATGCCCTTAAACCCCGCAAGGCCGTGTACACAGCATTCGGAACCCTGTTTTTTCCAGGGCGGTGATCTATCCGCGGCTTTACTGCTCCCAGCGTCCGCCGATCCTTCGGGACAAGTCAACCGATACAGGATAGCGGGAGGTCTGCAAACCACCTCGTGAGTCGATCTCCTTTAATCAGATGTGGGTCACAATATCTGTATATCACGCACCCCGCAGGAATTTTTTGAATCGGGGTGTGACGGGCGATTACTCCCCGTCGTTGTTCAGGTCGTAGTCGGCCTCGTCGGAGAGCATATCGTCGAAGTAGTCGGCCACGTCGTCGAACTCGTCGTCGTCGTCGATGGTGACCAGAATGTCCTCGCCGTCCTCGTCCTTCTCGGTCTTGAGAATCACGTACTCGTAGACGTCCTCCTCCTCGGGCTGATCGTCCACGGGGATCATGGCGTAGTACACGGTGCCGTTCAGTTCAGCCGAGCCGATGACCTCAAACTGGAGCTCGTTGCCCTCTTCGTCGGTCAGAGTATAGTATTCGCTCTGGAATTCCTTCTCATCCATGGTAGTTTCATCCTTTCTGTCGGCGGGAGCCTCCCGCGGACTACTTTTAGTACAGTATCATTATACACCAAAACCCCGCTCTTGTCAACGGGGTTTCCCTATGTTTTTGAGTCTTTGGTGTGTCGAAATCCCGAAAACTTCATGAAAAAGGCGGTTTTGCCCCGCGTGACAGTCAGATCAGCTCGGCCAGAATGGCGTTGCTGACGGGGAAGCCCGCCTCGGTGAGGTAGACGCGGCCACCCTCGCGGCCCATGAGTCCCTTCTCAATAAAGGGTATGCAAATGTGACCGTAGGTATGCCAGAAATCCTTATCGAAACGGTTGGAAAATTCTTGCTCGTCAATGCCGTCGGACAGGCGGAGGGCCAGCATGATGCACTCGGATTCCCTGTCGGCGGGGGTCAGGATCTCGGTGAATTCGGTGATGTCCTTCCCCGCTAAAAAGCCCTCCAAATCGCGGGACTGGCCGAACCGCACCCCGTTCATGCAGGAGTGGGCGGCCACGCCCAAACCCAGATAGTCGCGGCACTGCCAAGTGTGGAGATTGTGACGGGAGCGGAAGCCCGACCTTGCGAAGTTGGAGATCTCGTAATGCTCGTAGCCCGCCTCCTGCAGGATGGCGCAGGCCTGCTCCCAGAGGGTGACCGCCTGCTCGTCGGCCTCCTCCTCGTTTTGGGGGAGTCCCAGAGCGGCGCGGCCACGGCGGTGGAAGGGGGTACCCTCCTCCAGCATGAGGGTGTAGGCGGACAGATGGGTGGGCTCCAGGGCCAGGGCGCGGGACAGGGTATCGGCCAACGACGCGGGGGTCTGGTGGGGGATGCCCAGCATGAAGTCCAGATTGATATTCTCAATGCCCACCGCGCGGGCGTCGGTGACGGTCTTTTCTACATCCTCCCAGCGGTGGAGCCGTCCCAGGGCCTTCAGCTCGTTAGCCTGCGCCGACTGGGAGCCAAGACTCAAGCGGTTGACCCCGCATTCCCGCCACACCGACAGAGCCTCCCGACCCGCGGCGGCGGGGTTGCCCTCCACCGTGATCTCGGCGTCGGGGAGGATGACAAAGGCCTCGCGAATGGCGGCGAACAGCTCGCGGATGCAGGAGGGGGGGAGCAGAGTGGGGGTGCCGCCGCCGAAGTAGACCGTGTCCAGGGTCAGACGGCGGGATGTCGTCCCTTCTCCGCTGTGGGAAACCGACGCGGGGAGCGTCTCCCCGTAGGTCTTCCCCGCCTCGCGGATCCGTCGGACCAGCTCGTGGGTGTAGGACTCCATCAGCTCATTGGTGGGGCGGGGGTAGGAGCAGAAATCGCAGTAGGGGCATTTGCTTCGGCAAAACGGGATGTGTAGATATAAGCCAATCGGTTCTCGCTTCATACTGCCTCTATCATCCTTTTTTGAAAGTTCTTGAAAGGGGTTTGGGGGAAACTTCTTTCAAGAAGTTTCCCCCAATCGCGCTTATTATTTCACCAGATGTCTCTTGATCTTCTTGGAGGTGGTCTTCTCGAACTCGGTGGAACGGAGCTCCAGGGCCTTCATCTGCTTGAAGCTGGGGAGACGGCGGTTGATCTGCATGATCTGCTTGTAGATGGTCTCGTGGATGACCTCCTCGGACACGCCGGAGGGGAGCTTCTCGTAGTTGGGGTAGGCCACCACGGTGAGGATCACCTCGTCGCTGTCCTTGGCCTTACGGCCGACCACCACGCACTCGGCAATGGCCTCGATCTCGTCCAGGTACTCCTCGATCTCCTCGGGGAAGACGTTCTTACCGTTCTCCAGGACGATGACAGACTTCATGCGGCCCGTGATGTAGACGTAGCCGTCCTCGTCCTTGTAGGCCACGTCACCCGTGCGGAACCAGCCGTCCTCGGTGAAGGCGGCCTCGTTGGCCTCGGGGTTGTTGTAGTAGCCCATCATGACGTTGTCGCCCTTGATCTGGAGCTCGCCCTCCATGTAACCGTGCTCACCCATTTGCGCGTCGGCGATGCGGCAGCGGCAGCAGGGGACGGAGGGGCCGATGGAGCCGTACTTACGGTTGTAGTAGGGGGTGACGTTGGTCAGGGGGGAGCACTCGGTGATGCCGAAGCCCTCGAACACGCTGATACCGAAATCCTCGAAGGCGGCGATCAGGTCGGGGTTGAGCTTGGCACCGCCGCAGATGATGTGGTCCAGACGGCCGCCGAAGGAATCCAGGACGGTCTTGAAAAGCTTGCGGCGCATATCAATGCCCATGGACAGCAGGGTCTTGGAGGTGGCCAGGGCGGTCTTGAGGATCTTGGCCTTGCCGGTTCTCTCGGCCTCGCTCCAGATCTTCTTGTACATGGTGTTGAGGAACAGGGGCACCAGCACCAAGCCCGTGGGCTTGAAGACCTGGAGGTTCTTCAGCACGTGGCGGAGGGAATCGTTGATGCAGATCTCAATGCCGAACAGGGAGGCGGCCAGCACGCACATGAGCTCGTAGGTGTGGTGGACGGGGAGCACCGACATGATCACGTCGTCGGGGACGAAGCAGACGGTATCGCAGGCGGCGTTGACGGCGGCGAAGATGTTCTTCTGGGAGAGCATGACGCACTTGCTGGTGCCGGTGGTGCCCGAGGTAAAGAGCATCTCGGCCAGCTCCTCGCGGTTCTCCACGGCGGGGAACTGGTAGCCCTCGCCCGCCAGGCGCTCGCGGCCATTGGTCAGGACCTGGTCAAAGGTGACCACCTTGGCATCGAAGGTGCTGTCGTAGGCGGGGGTCACGGGGATGAAGTACTGCACGCCGGTCTTGCTGTTCTGGATGGCGTCCACGAACTTCTCGTTGAAGGACTTGGAGTAGATGATGGCCTTGGCCTCCACGATGTCCAGGAACTTGCAGATCTCACCCACGTCCAGCTCCTTGTCCATGGGGACGGCCACACAGCCGGCGGCCAGAGAGGCGAGATAGGTGCAGATCCACTGGGGGGAGGTGTCACCGATGACGGCGACCCGCTTGCCCTTCAGGCCCATGGCATCGAAGGCGGCGGCGCACTCGTACACCATGGTGTAGAACTGGCCGTAGGTCAGATCCTTGATCTCCTTGCCCACGTAGTAGCGGAAGGCGATCTTGTCGCCGTGGTCGCGGACCTGCTCCAGCAGATCCAGCACGTCGCTGGCGCGGGGGTTCACGCGGTCCATGCGGGGACGGTTGATGGGCTTATGCTTCTTTGCGGTGATCTTTTGCTCGGTTGCCATAATGCTTCCTTTCTCGGGCTTCGCTTTGCCCGCTCCCAAGGGGAGAGAATATTTTGGTTTGTTTGACTAACTAATATTTTGTTCTCGCATACGGGAATCGGAAGCTGGCGTTGTGCCGTCCCGGTTCCCGTCGGTTGCGGTGTTTTGGGTTGTTACTTCCCCACGCAGAAACGGGAGAAGATCTCGTCCAGAACCTCCTCGCGCAGCTCTCTGCCGCAGAGCATCCCCAGCTCGCCCATGGCGGCTCGGATATCCCCCGCGCAGACGTCGTAGGGAAGTCCCGCGTTCAGGTTGTACAGGGCGGCCTCCAGGCAAGCGGCGGTCTCGCGGAGGGCGGCGGCTTGTCTCGCGCTGAAGACCACGGCCTCCTCGCCCATGCGAAGCTCCTTGTCAATGAAGGCGGTCTCTACCGCCTCGGTCAGAGCCTCAAAGCCCTCCCCCGTCACCGAGGACAGCACCACGGTGGGAATACCGTCGGTGGGGAGATCGCGGGGAGTGTCCAGATCGCTCTTGGTGAAGATACGGATGACCGTCCTTCCCTCTTCGGTGATGGACTTGACCAGCTCCTCGGTCTCGGGGTCACCCTCGGGACAGTCGGTCAGGGCCAGCACCAGCTCGGCCTCCTCCAGCGCCTTTCGTGCCCGCTCCACGCCAATGCGCTCCACGGGGTCGTCGGACTCTCTTAGTCCCGCCGTATCCGACAGGCGGAGGGTAACGCGGCCCACGGTGACGGTATCGGTGAGGATGTCGCGGGTCGTGCCCGCGATGTCGGTGACGATGGCGGCCTCACGGCCCAGAAGGCGGTTATAGAAGGCGCTTTTTCCCACGTTGGGGCGGCCGCAGATGACGGTGGGGATACCCTCGGCGATGGCGCGGCCCGTGCGGTAGGTGTTCACCAAGCCTTGGATGGCGGTCTCGGCGCGGCGGAGGGTGGCCAGCACCTCCTCGAAGGGCATCTCGGTGAGATCCTCCTCGGGAAAGTCCATGCCCGCCTCCATGTTGCAGAGGACGTTCATGAGGTCGGTGTAGACCTGCTCGGCGGAGCTTGTGAGCAGTCCGTTCATGCCGGCTCGCGCCAGCTTGACCTGCCCATCGTTCCCCGCGTCCAGAAGGTTGCCCAGGGCCTCGGCCCGCTCCAGCTCCAGCTTGCCGTTCATGTAGGCGCGGCGGGTGAATTCCCCCGCCAGAGCCTGTCTGGCACCCGCTCTGAGGCAGGCCTCCAGCACGTTGCGGGTGACCAGCACGCCGCCGTGGCAGTTGATCTCGGCAGTATCCTCTCCCGTGAAGGAGTGGGGGCCCTTGAAAAGGGTACAGAGTCCGTCGTCCAGCACCTCCCCGCTGTCGGGGTCACGGATGACACCGTACACGGCGGTGCGGTAGGGGTAGTCGGTGAGGGCCTTGCCTCCCACGGGGAAGAACACCCGGGATACGGTGGCTATGGCCTGATCGCCCGACAGGCGGATGACGGCCACGCCCCCCTTACCGAAGGGGGTGCTGACGGCGGCTACGGTATCGAAAGGGGATATCGTCATGTGAAATACCTCCCTTTACTGTTTTGGAATTACTCCTCGTCGGAAGTGACCTCGGCGGTCTCCTCGGGAGCCTCATAGGTCTCGTCCTCGTCCTCGGAGTAGGTAGCGGCGGAGAGGTCGATATCGAAGGGATCGTGCTCCTCCTCGCCGAAGATGGACTCGCCCTGCTTGCGGGTCACGCCCGTAAGAGCCTCGGAGGACAGGGGATCCACGGTCTTACTGCCGCGGCTCTTCTTCTTGGAGCGGGACTTGGAGCCGCTCTTCTCGGAGCCCTTGGCCTTGATGCCGGCGGTGGGCATACCCTCCTCCTCCAGGAAGATGACGATGCGGCGGTTGTTCTCCACGCCGATGGAGTTGGTGGAGACGCCCTCCATCTTCTGGATCTCGGAGTGGATGATGCGGCGCTCGTAGGGGTTCATGGGCTCCAGCATGATGCTCTTCTTGTACTTCAGCACCTGATGGGCCTTCTTGCGGGCCAGAATGCGGAGGGCCTCCTCACGCTTGGCGCGGTAGGACTCCACGTCCACGGTGATGCGGGCGTACTCTCTCTTCTCGCCCTCCTCCTTGCGGTTGGCGGCCAGGTTGGCCAGGTACTGGAGAGCGTCCAGGGTGTCGCCGTGGTGGCCGATCAGCACGCCTGCGGCCTCACCGTCCACGGTGATGACCATGTCGTCGTTGTTACCGGGGTGCATGGCGACGGTCACGTCGGCCAGCTCCATATCCTCCACCAGCTTGCAGATGAAGCGGTAGGCGGTCTGCTCGCTCTCGGTGGCGGTGGCGGGGTCGATGTTCTCAAAAACGGGACGGACAGGAGCTACGACCTCCTCGGTCTCCTCCACATCCTCCACGGGCTTCTTGGGGGCGCGGTCACGGCGCTCGCCACGGTCGCCCTTGCGGTCACGGCGGTCACCGCGGTCGCGGCGCTCACGGCGGGGCTTCTCCTCCACGGGGTCAGCCACCTGGTAGACGGCGCGGATGGTGCAATCCACGGAGCCAAAGCCAAGGAAGCCCTTGCGGCCCTCGTTGATCACAGTGTACATAATAGCGGAAGCGGAGGGGGCACCCAGCTCGATGACGGCCTTCTCAATGGCCTCCTCCCGCGTCTTACCGCTGATCTCGATTTCCTTCTTCATGACGGTTCAATGTATCCTTTCAGTTATGTTGGGGAGCCGCTGTGGCGCGGCTTACCCCCTATGGGATCAGTCTTCGCTGTCCTTCTTGTTCTTTTTGTCCTTGCGGGCGGGGCGGTCGTCCTCCTTGATGGTCACGCCCTCGCTGTAGGCGTTATCGGAGGTCTTCTGCTTGGGGGTCTCGTCCTCCTCCACGTAGTCCCGCTTGCGGGCGGCCAGGCGTGCCTCGCGCTCGGCGGGGGACTCGTAGTCCTCGTCGTCGATGTGGTGCAGGGAGCGGACGTTGGGGTTACGGGGGGCGTCGGGGTCCCGCTTGACGGGCTTGTTCTTGTCCTTACCCATGAGCTCCCGCTCGGCGGCCTTGTAGTCCTCCTCGGAGAAGGTGGGCATGGGCATGGCCTTGTAGAGGATATACTGCTTGACCACTCCCAGAATGCTCTTGAAGATCCAGTACAGACCCACGGCGGCGGGCACGTACAGGGTAAAGAAGGCACTCATGGCGGGCATCATGATGTTCATCATGTTGTTGGAGCAGCCCTGGGCGGGATCCTGCTGGGCATTGCTCTGCATGGGCTGGAAGGTGAACTTGCGGTTGATCTTACCCGTGCCCCAGTAGGCGATGAAGGTCAGGACGGGCATGATCAGCAGAATGGCGCGGGCCTTGCTGTCAAAGCCGGGGGTCAGACCCAGATTGAGACCGAAGAGGTTGAAGTCGGGGATGCGGTCGGCCATGCCGCTCAGCGCGTTCAGGCACTCACTGCCGTTGGCGAAGTAGGCGAAGTCGGCAAAGCCGTCGATGCTGATGCCGTTCTCGCGGATCAGGGACAGGACCTCGATGGTACCGCGGCTGGAGCCCAGAGCCATACCCAGACCGCCCGCGGCCACGGGGGCGTCGGCGAAGGTCAGGAAGGCGGAGGACAAGCCCTCGGGGGCACCGATGATATAGGTCAGGGGGTCAATGACGATGTAGTAGAGGAACATAAGGAAGGGCAGGGTGATCAGGAGAGGGAGACAGCCCGCCATGGGGGAGTAGCCCTCCTTGGCGTAGAGATCCTGGATCTCCTTGGACACCTTCTGCTGGGTGGCCTGATCGTTGCGGCCCTTGTAGCGGTTGCGGATGGCCATCTCGCGGGGGCGGAGCTTGGCCTGCTTGCGGGAGTTCTTCTGCTGGTGGATGCCCAGGGGGATCATGAGGATCTCCAGGGCGATGGCGAAGTAGACCGTACCCAGGATGAAGCTGCCGAAGCCAGGGACGTTGATGAGCCACTCAAAGCCCAGACCGATCCAGTGGAGGATCCGATCGATGAGGCCCAGCTGGGCGTCCACGTCCACGTTGGTCTGGAAGCACTTGACCAGGGACTCCACGTCGGCCACGGTCATGACGGGGTCGCCCGCGGTGTTCTTGTAGGGGAAGGTCTCGATGCCGTTCTTCTGGAGGACGTTCAGGGCGATAGCGGGAGCGTCCTCGGGACGGGCGGCCAGCTCCCCGCTCTCGACCTTGGCGTCGTCAAAGTCGGACAGGGACATATCGTAGCCGCGGAGGGCGGCCACCAGCTGGGTGCGGATGGTGGCGGCGTTCTTGGAGGCCACGATCTCGTCGGCCAGCTTATCCAGCTGGGCGGCGGTGAGACCGTTTGCCTCGGTCAGCATGTTACTGCCGATGACGTAGCCCTTGGTAACGGTGGTGATGATGGTGCCGCCGCGGGCACCGCAGGAGGTGAGGACACCGCCCAGCATGGCCAGCAGCAGAAGTCCCATGACCACACGGGTCAGGAGCTTTTTGGTGAGTTTCATGTTTCTTTTCATTCTGATGTTTCCTTTGATCTTGTTTGGATACCCCGGCAAAGGAAGTCGGGGCGCGGCTCCTCGGATCGTTGGCCGCTGTGTTCGGTGGCGTATGGGATCTCCCAAAGGCGTATGGTGTGTCAGGATTCGTCCTCGGAGGGGTCGTCCTCGGAGGCTTCGCTCAAAGAGTCGGGGGAGATCATGCCGTCGCTCTCCTCTTGGAAGGGCTCGGCGGCCTCCTGCTCGGCAAGGTACTTGTCGTACTTACTGAAGCGCAGGGGCATGGTGCGAAATCCCGCCTGGGGTACGGGGTCGTATCCCGCGGGGGAGAAGGGACTGCAGCGGAGGATCCGCCACAGGGTGAGGGTCAGCCCCGCGAAGAAGCCTCGCTTCTCAAAGGCCTCCAGGGCATAGGCGGAGCAGGTCGGGGTAAACCGACAGGTGGGGGCGGGCTTGAGGCCCGACAGATACCGCCGATAGAAGCGGATGAGGGCCATGGCGACTCGCTTCATGGCGTGTCCTTCTTCTCGGTGGCGCCGGGAACCGGGTTCTCGGACTTCTGGGGGCGCGGCTCCATCATATCCAGCTTTTTGAGGATATACTTCAGCTCCGACTCGATGACAGGGGATTTTTGCCGCTCGATGCCGGGGCGGGCCGCGATGACGATGAGGTATCCGCGGCGGAGGGAATACTTGCGCTCCACGCCCTGCAGACCCGCACGGATGATGCGCTTGACGCGGTTGCGCTCAATGGCGCCGCCCTCGCGTTTGGGCACAGACAGACCGATCCGATTGATATACTGCTTTTGTGGGTTGGCTTTCTTCAGCTTCTTGGCCGCAAGATCCTTGAGAACGTACACCGACACGAACTTGCCCGACCAGTGCTTGCCCCGCTGGAAGGTCTTTCTGTACAGGTGGTTCTCCTTGATGGCGTATGGTTTCATGTGGCTTCCTTCCCCATAGCGGTGGGCTATGAATGAGGATGGGGGACGCGGGAGAAAAAGACCTCTATCCGCGAAAAATCCCGAGGAAAGACAGACGTTCGCGCAGGCTATGTCCGATCACTTCCTCGGGGTTTTCGCATATGGAACAGATCCAAATTAGTAGGTCAGTCTCTTTCTGCCCTTTGCACGTCTTCTCTTGAGAACGTTGCGACCGTCAGAGGTCTTCATTCTCTTTCTGAAGCCATGCTCCTTCTTTCTCTGGCGCTTCTTAGGCTGGTAAGTTCTGAGCATTTCGGGATACCTCCTTCAAGATTTGCTGTCGGGGCGATCTTTCTGCCGGTCTGACAGGCACAGAAACTCTGTAAAAAATCACAGCGCGCACGACATTGACTGTTATATTATAACCGCTTTTCTTTGATTTGTCAAGGGTTTTTTGATATTTTTTTCAAAAATGCCCCCGCATTTCAAAACTTTGTGCAGATTAACCCTCTGCGGTCTCGGATTCTGCCTCGTTATTGGTATTGCTCACAAGAGGCGTGCCGTCGGCGTAGGTGAAGGTCACCTGCTCCATGAGCCATTTGTCCATTTTCTCGGAGAAGGCGGCCTCCCTCAGGAAGACCTCACCCATGTTCTGGATGACCTCGGCCTCGGTCATGTAGCCGTAGTAGTAGTCCACCCAGTACTTAACCTGGGCCTTGTACTCCTCCTCGGTGACCGTCTCGATCCCCTCCAGCTCGGCGATGGCGTGGGTGATCATGTCCCGCTTGACCATGAGCTCGGCCATCTCGGTGACCTCGGCCTTCCAGTCGGCACCCTTGTCCAGTCCCAGATAGACGGGAGCGAAGGTGTCCAGATCGGGGTAGAGCTTCTTGAACTCCTCGTTGCCCATGGAGGTATAGTAATCGAAGTAGTACTCCACCTCGGACTTGTAGGCGTTGAAGTAGTGGGTCACCTCGTCGGCCACCAGATTCTTGCAGGTCGCCTTCCCGGTCAGGTGGTTCCAGAGGGCATCCACCTTGGCGTTCTCCACGTTCTGGGCGTTCTGATCCACCAGCGTGCCGTAGACGTACTCCTTGAACTCATCCAGGAGAGCCTCGTCGGAGGCGTAGAACTCCATCTTGGGCTTATACTTCAGGGTATTGACCACAAAGTCGCGGGTCAGCTCGGGGATGGTGTACTGAACGGCGTACTCCACCACCACGTGGAAGACGGCGTCCTTCCCTGCCAGCTCCTCGGTGTACTCCTCGGGGAAGGTGACGTGGATCTCGGCGGGGTTGTCCTTGGAGGTCTGGTTGGGGATGACACCCACAAGGCCGTCCTCAAAGCCGGGGATGAAGGAGCCCGAGCCCAGACCCAGGGTGTAGGGCTTCTCGTCGTCCCAGTTGGAGCCGCCCTCGAATTCCTTGCCGTCCACGAAGCCCTTATAGTAAATGTAGGCGTCGTCACCCAGCTTCAGGGCCTGATCCTTGACCATGGCGGTGCCGTTGACGGCGGTGCGGCGGGAGAAGAGGATGCCGGACTGAATGTAGGCCTCCACGTCCTCGTCCTCGATCTTGAGGGAGTCGGGAACGGTCAGGGTGATGCCCGTATAATCGGCGCGGTCGATCTCCACGTCGGGAGCCACCACGGCGTCCATGTAGTCGTAGCGGGGGATGGCGGTGGTTGCCTCGGTCTCGGCGGCGGTGGTGTCCGAGGCGGTGGTGTCGGTGGTCTCGCCGCCCTTATTACAGGAGGCCAGCAGCAGAAGGCTTGCCAGCATGAGAAGGGCGAGGATCAGATACAGCTTGCGGTTCATGTTATTTCCTCACATTTTGATTAATATATTTCGACCAAAGGCCGAATTCTCTTAATTTGGATCCAGCACAAGCGATTGTCAACTATTCGCTTACATGTCAATTCTTTTTTCAGGGTAATCCGGTCAACAATTTGTTGCAAGTTATAAGCAAGTTAAATTTTCCCCGAAATATGCTATATATTGTGTTAAATAATCAGTCCTAACACAATATATAGTGATTGGTTCGTCAATCATTTGCCTTGTAGCAACTTGGTGGCAAATTACCAGCAAGTTAAACGAAAACTTCTGCACCGTCCATGTTAATTATGCCCAAATAGGCACATATTTCATATACCTTGGTGCTGTATTGGGGTCCAACGGTTTAATGAGGCGACGCGAGACGGCATCTTTGATCAGTCGAGAAATACTGGCCGAAGAAGAGTCACCAAGGCCAAAGCGAGCTCGCAAGGAACTGTTTGTGAGATTCTCCCCTTGTACATGCATGACACATGCATGTAAGTAGCATGCCCACAATTTTTCTTCGGGTAAAATACTCCCAAAAGGAATTTCAGAATAAAGTGTTACACGAGTACTCTCCTCAAACAATTCTATCTTGGGAGCGGGCAGTTGAAATAACTCGCAAGTCATAACGATCTTATCCCAACCTGTTCCTAACTCCTCGCATATTCTCAACCGTCGCGTCAGCGATGCCATCTTTTCGTTTCTGGATTTTGGAGGATTATCAATGATACGTCGAATGTCCACCAAGGGTGTGCCTGAATTCGTAATCTCAATTCTATTATCAAACACCTCAACAACAGGACTTGTTCCGGTGATAGCAAAATCTTGATGTATGAGGGCGTTTGCAATTGCCTCTCTGATTGCAAGAATTGGATAGGCTGAACACGTCTTTCTCAAAGCACCATCAATAATTTCTTTGGTTGGAATAAGTGCCTCAATATACTTGATCAACCCCTCAAATCCAACAGCATACCCTTTCTGCACTGTATCTTCTTTCAGCATGGTCATACGGTTGTTGCCTTCATACTGTACAACGCGAATAGCTTTTCTGGATACGCGGGGAAAATCTGCCATTCTTTTGGCTAAAAGTATCGCGCCAAGATTCGTAACGGCATATAGACCGTTATCCTGCCTTACAATCACTCCCTCTTCCAACATGTAGTGAGAAACACCATCAACATCTGCCGGGTGAGGAATTCCAGTCAAATCAAAGTAAGCTGAGCAATCCAATAATCGAATCGCTTCAGATAAATTCAGGTCATATTTGGCATACCGATCTTCATATTTCGCGCTTCTTATTCGATCCCATAACTGAGCTTGAATGTTCGCATAATCACTCAATTTCTTCGTGTAACTCCCGATTCGTATATAGTCAACTTTCTCAAACATAACTGTCTGCATAGTTGCACTACCGATTATAAGAACTCCAACAGTCGAATCATTCATGGAAATCGAGTGAAATTCAAAATCTACATTTCGGGACAACAGAGATCGAAGCCAGTTTTCCAGTTCTTGGTTTCCTTTTTTCAGTGTTTGAAGATTCCAATCTGTGCCAACCACTTCATGCGTCTCATCGTGAACACCCCAAACCATGTAGGCATAGTTCTTTTCATACAATGCTGCGCTATTAGCCAGTGCGCTTATAGAACGCCCAATCATGTGCGGATCGTAATTATTGTGTTTAAACTCCACCCACGGTGTTTCATGGGGTAATTTTCGAAGTTCATTTACCAAAAGGTCTAGATTTTCCACGTGATTCCTTCTCTCTTGTCAGGATGGTGTATGTAATCGCTAGTTATTCATTCTCAAAGGTGAAGCTCGCTTTCTCCAGAAGCCACTTCTGCACCTTCTCGGAGAAGGCTCCCTCGCGGATGACCTCCTCACCCATCCGGGCAAGTATCTCCTCCTCGGTCATGTAGCCCTGGTAGGAGTCCACCCAGTACTTCAGCTCGGCCTTGAACTCCTCCTCGGTGACGGTCTCGAAGCCCTCCAGCTCGGCGATGGCGTGGGCGATCATGTCCTTCTTCACCATGTCCTCGCAGAGGCGGTTCAGCTCGGCCTTCCAGTCACCGTCGGCCTCCACGCCCATGTAGGACTTGGCGAAGGCATCCAGATCGGGGTACTGCTCGGTGAAGGAGGTACCGCCGTAGCTCTTGTAGTAGTCGTAGTAGTACTTGATCTCCTCCAGGTAGGCGTTGTAGTAGTAGTCCAGCTCCGGCTTGGGGAGATTGACGCAGGCCGCCTTTTCGGTGAGGTGGTTCCAGAGGGCGCTGATCTTGGCGTACTCCAGATCCTCGGCCTTCTGGCTCTCCAGATAGGTCTTGACGTAGCCCTCAAACTCCGAGAGGTAGGCGGCGTCCGAGGCGTAGAAGTCCTTCTCGCCCTCGTACTGCAAAGTCTTCTCCACAGTCTCGCGGTTGTAGGCGGGGACGGTATACTGCACGGCGTACTCCACCGCCACGTAGAAGATGGCGTCCTTACCCGCCAGCTCGGTCGCGCCGTACTCCTCGGGGAAGGTCACGCGGACCTCGGCGGGGCTCTCCTTGGTGGCGTTCGCGGGGATCACGCCCACCAGGCCCTCCTCAAAGCCGGGGATGAAGCTGCCCGACCCAAGACCCAGCTTGTAGGGGGAGGTGTCGGTCCAGTTGGAGCCACCCTCAAATTCCTTGCCGTCCATAACGCCCTTGTAGTAGATGTAGGCGTCGTCACCCAGCTTCATGGGCTGATCCGTCACCTGGGTGGTGCCGTTATCCGCGGTGCGGTACTGGAAGAGGACGTAGTCGATGTAGGCCATGACGTCGTCGTGGGTGACCTGCAGGTTGGCGGGGAGGGTCAGGGCCATGTCGGTATAGGCGGACTTGTCCAGGGTCACGTCGGCCTTGACGTCGGCGTCAAAGTAGTCATAGCGGGGGGCGCGGGTCTCGGTCTCGACGGGCTCGGTCTCCTTTTCGGTAGAGGACTCGGACTCGCTTCCCTCCTCGGTGGGGGCCTCGGTGGGCTCCTCGGTGCCCTCGGCGGTGGTGTCCTCGGTCACAGGGTCGGTGGTCTCGGGCTCGGGGCGGGGAGTACCGCACTCGGAGCAGAACTTACCGCCGTTACCCTGCCCGCAGGCGCAGAGCCAGGTCTCGGCTTGGGTATCGGTGGTGTCGGAGGGGTCGGCCTGACTGTCGGTGCAGGCAACCAGAGAGGTCAGCGCGAGGCAGAGGGCCAACGCGAAGATCACGGCAAACTTTTTCATGGAAACGCTCCTTTTCGAGGGAAGGCCCGCCGCCCGCGAAAAATGGGCAAAGCGGGAAAAATACTTACATATCATACTACATTTTTCAAAAATAATCAAGTCATTTTTTTGAATTCACACACTTTTCAGATGATTTCCACCCCCTTTCCACACAAAATTCCGCAAAATTTACACCCCATTCACATCTTATCTCCCTTTGGGTGCTATCATTAAGTTATCCGGATCAAGAAAAGAAGGAGGTGTCGTCATGTTCCGCGCTTTATGGGTAGAAGCCTTTATTCCCCCGCCCAGGGAGCCCGAGCCCTTTGTGGATTCCCGTGCCCTGACCCGCGCGCTGGGACGGCACACCGATACGGTTAAGGTCACCGTATTGGACGAAACCGCGTCCACCAACAGTCTGGCCAAGGCCGACGCCCACTTGGACACCCCCTCTCTCTATATCGCCCGCACCCAGACGGGAGGCCGAGGACGGCTGGGCCGCTCCTTCCACTCCCCCGCCGACACGGGACTGTACATGACGGTGGCCTACACCACGAACCGCCCCCTCACCGAGGCCGTCCGTGTCACCGCCGCCGCCTCGGTGGCCGCCTGCTCGGCCATTGAGGCCTTGACGGGGATCTCCCCCGCCATTAAGTGGGTCAACGATCTCTACCTGAACGGTGCCAAGGTGGGGGGTATCCTCACCGAGGCGGTGACCCGTCCCGATGGCTCCCATCGCATGGTGGTGGGGCTGGGCATCAACCTGACCACAACCGAATTTCCCGAGGGCCTTCGCGCTCCCGCCACAGCCCTGTTCCCCCCCGACAAGGCCAAGACGGTCACCCCCGCCCTCATGGGCGCGCTGGCAGGAGCCATCACACGCAGACTCCTGGATATGGTCGATCCCGAGGAGGGCGGCGATTTCCCACTGGGCATGTGGGGAGACACCTGTCTGGACTTCTACCGCCGCCGTTTGCTGTACGGAGGCACACGGGTGGTCTGCACCCGCGGAGACACCTGCTTTGAGGGGACTGTCCGCGGCGTGGACAAGGACTACTCCCTTCTGGTGGAGACCGACGGGGGCACCGTGACCCTGTCCTCGGGGGAGATCTCCCTGCGCCCCGCGGATACGGTGTGATTTTTCACGGTTTGTTCAGTACGTAGTCACAACTTTGTGGTATGATGAAAACAGAAACCTATGTTTTAGGAGGCAATATGCGCACCTTTTTGAAATGGGCACTGCCCGTTCTGCTTCTGGCCCTGCTTCTGACCTTCGCGGCCTGCAACAAGACTCCCCCCACGGGTGAGGACACCACCGCCGATACCGCTCAGACCACCGCGGGAGACGTGACCGAGGAACCCACCGAGGCCCCCACCGAGGAGGGTAGCGGTGAGGTCACCGAGACCCCCACGGAGGAACCCACCGAAATACCCACCGAAGAGCCCACCGAGCCCGCCGAGACCGAGCCTTCCTTCTCGGACAAGGACGTGGTCAAGGCACAGAGGGATCAGCTGAGCTTCAAGCCCTCGGAGGTGACGGTCACCCCCAACAGCGGCACCGCCAAGGTCTCGGTTGCGAACGGTCTGGCCTACACCGCCGCGGGCTACAGCGAGATCAAGAACAACAAGCTGGTCTTCAAGAGCGGCCTGTCCCTGACCTTTGATCCCGCGGGCACCGCCGTGGATTTCAACCGCTTCTCCCTGGGCTACACCTCCACCCAGCCCCTCCACGGAACCGTCACCTACACCGTGGGCGGTAAGACCGTCACCGACGACTTTTATCTGGAGGCGGGCACCGACACCTTCTCCTGCCTCATCGCCCAATACCTGAACGGCAAGAAGGGCACGGGCATCACGAGAATGACCTTCTCCACCTGCAACGGCAAGTCCGCCGAGTTCGCCCTCTGCGCTCTGGAGGTGCAGGACTACCCCGTCTACGGCGTGGGAGCCGACACCTACTACATCGAGAACCACCGCTACAAGCTGGGCGTCCGTCTCATCTGGGGCGGCGGCATCAACTATCTGGAGGACAAGACGGTGGACATCAACCGTCTCAAGAATCTGGTCAACCAGGCCGACACGGGCCGACTGATCCAGCAGTCCTACTACGGCGTACAGGAGAATGCCCAGTACAAGCCCTCCAAGTACAACGGCTCCACCTGGTGCTACAACCCCGTCCAGGGCGGTGACGTGGCCCAGAACCACAGCCGCATCATCGACATCGTGGTCACCGAGTACTCGGTCTACGTCAAGTCTCAGCCCATGGACTGGGCCAAGGACAACTCCATTACCCCCTCCTACATGGAGAACACCTACACCGTCTACTCCGACCGTATTCAGGTGGACAACCGCTTCGTGGATTTCTCCAACTGGACCCACCGCTCCACCCATCAGGAGCTGCCCGCCTTCTACACCGTCTCCTACCTCAGCCGCTTCACCCTCTACAACGGCACCAAGCCCTGGACCGACGACACCATGTCCTACCGCGACAATCTGGGCTTCTGGGGAGACTCCACCTACTACAACGACTGCACCTTCCTTCTGAAGAACAGCAACACCGAGACCTGGTGCGCCTGGACCAATCCCGACAAGGACTTCGGCATCGGCCTCTACGTCCCCAACGTGGACTCCTTCCTGGCTGGCCGTCACGCCTTCAACAACTCCAAGGAATCCACCAACGGTGCCACCAACTACGTGGCTCCCGTCAACACCATCCTGCTCAAGTCCTTTGAGGCCCTGGAGTACAGCTACCTGATCTCCACCGGCTCGGTAGAGGAGATGCGTGACGTCTTCAAGGAGAACAAGAGCTTCGCCGCCAACGCCTCCCTCCACAAGAACTACCAGTCCCGCCGCGTGCCCGACTCCACCGTGGCCACCAACGAGAACTCCTACGCCGACCTGAACCAGAAGCCCTCGGGCGGTAACACCGAAGGCAAGATCGGCGCTCTGCTGGATCTGACCATCCGCGAGGGCTCCGCCCATCTCGTAGCCAGCCACAACGCCGCCATCGCCTTCCACTCCGCCGCCCAGGGTACCTCCCTGACGGTCACGGGAGAGGATCCCAACGTGACGGTGGTGTACGGAGGAGTGCTGTCCGCCGACGACTACAAGATCATTGAGATCACCTACATGATCCCCACCTCCAACAGCAAGGGCAACGGGGTCGCCGACCTGTTCCTCTGCGCGGGGGACATCACCAACCCCACCGCCGATGCCTCGGTCCGTGAAAATCTCATTGCCGACGGCCAGTACCACACCCTGACCGTGGATCTGTCGGGCAAGTCCTTCTGGACGGGGGACATCCACAAGGTGCGATTCGACTTCTTCGACGGCTGTGCCGTGGGCGACGTGATGTACGTCAAGAGCATCGTGCTTCGCTGATCGCAAATCAAAAATGAAAGACCGCCGTCTCCGTTTGAGGCGGCGGTCTTTTTTGAGGGGGAAAATTGGGGTTTATCGGTGGGGTTCCTCGTCGTAGGGCGGGGGCTTGCTCCCGCCGAATAGCCCTCTCACCCGCTTCGCGGGAGCTCTCCCAGAGGGAGAGCCTTTCGTACAAAACCAGCAAAATCCCCTTTCCCGACAAGTTT
>JAFULU010000022.1 GCA_017483125.1 Clostridia bacterium | reverse complement strand
GTAGACCACCGTAACGGGTGCGGGGGCGGGCTCGGCCTCGGGTTCGTCCTCGTCGTCGTCCCAAGGGAGGTCGTCGGCTTCGGATTTCTCGGCATCTTCGGGAGCCTCGGGGGTCTCCTCGGCGGTGTAGACTACCGTAGCGGGGGCGGGCTCGTCCTCGGGTTCGTCCTCGGGTTCGTCGTCCCATGGGAGGTCGTCGGCGGCTTCGGTCACTTCGGTGGCCTCGGGGTCCTCGATTCCTTCGGAATCTTCGGTTTCACGATATTCCTCGGTGTCTTCGGGATCCTCGGTCACGTCAAATTCTTCGGTCACCTCGTCCTCCTCCTCAAACTCGCTGGTATCCAGATCGTAGGTAAAGGTCTCGGCGGACTCGACGCGGTGGGCCAGCTGGGCGCGGAGCAGGGCGGCCAGGTCGTCCTCCTCGGGAGCGGGGGCGGTAGCGCGGTCAGGGGTCTCGGCGGGCTCGGCATTCATGGAGGCCTTCAGCCGCTCGGCCCAGTCCACGGTTTCGTTTTGGGGGTTCTTCTTTTCGGTCAAGTCGTTCCCTCCCTTCGTTTTTCTTTATGTGACAAGATGATTACTCTTTGTGGTGCTGGCGGGCGATCTCGGCCAGGATGACCGAGGCGGCGGTGGAGACGTTGAAGGAGTTGACGTGGCCGTACATGGGGATGGAAACGATGCCGTCGCAGGTCTCCTTCACCACCCGGGACACGCCGTCCCCCTCGCTGCCCATGACCAGGGCGCAGGGGCCGCTGAAGTTGGTATCGTAGTGGGCGGAGCCTCCCGCCTCGGCGGCGTAGACCCAGATGCCCTCCTTCTGGAGATCCAGCACGGTCTGGTGGATGTTGGCCACCTTGGCCACCGCCAGATGCTCCATGGCACCGGCCGAGGACTTGGCCACCAGAGCGGTCAGTCCCACGGCGCGGCGGCGGGGGATGATGAGGCCGTGGGCACCGCACCCCTCGGCGCAACGGATGAGGGCGCCCAGATTGTAGGGATCGGTGATGCCGTCGGCGATGACGATGAAGGGGGCCTCACCCCGCTGGTTGGCGATGGCCAGGATGTCCTCCACGGTGCAGTAGTCCTTCTGGGCGACCATGGCGATGATGCCCTGATGGGGGACGAAGCCTGCCAGAGAATCCAGCTTGTTCTTGTCCACCTCCACGATGGGGATATTCTTCTCCACCGCCTCGGCCACCAGGGCCACGATGGAGCCCTCGCGGTCGCCGCGGCGCACCAGAAGCTTATCCACGGTACGGTCGGTCTTGAGGAGCTCGCGGACGGCGTTACGGCCAATCACCAGACCCTCAGCCTCGGGGTCGGAGGTGTTGCCGTCCTCGCCCAAAGGGAGATCGTCGGGGCGGGGGGTGGGCTTGCGGTCGGCCTTGTACTCGTCGCGGGGGCGGTCGGTGTAGGGCTTGTCACCGTAAGTCTTCTTATCGTAGGACTTTTTGTCGTAGGGCTTGCGGTCGCCGTACTCCTTCTTCTCAAAGGGCTTTCCCTCGGTGGGGCGGCTCTCCTTGTAGGGTCTGTCACTCTTGGGAGTGAAATTCTTATCGGCGGGATACTTCTTGACTCCCTTGCCGGGCTTACCGTTTCTGTCGTTGTATGCCATAATGAAATTCCTTTCAAAACTTATATATAAATATACAGAGTATATTATAACACATAATTCGATTTTTGTATAGTCCTTTTCGCTGTTTTTTTGAAAAAAGCCGCAAAAAAGGGAGCCTTCACGGTGGAAGACTCCCTTGTAGGTATAGATATGGATCAAGAGACCAGCGAGATGGAAGAGATATCCATGGCATCTCCCGTCAGAGCCGCCGTGAAGAAGTCAAAGCGGATGACGTTGAGCTGACCCTTCCAGTAATCCAGATGGGACACGGGGATGGTGAGGGTGTGGAACTCTCCGTCACAGATCAGCTCGGCCTGGGTGGAGTAGCCGCCCTGGGCATCCATGATGGAGCCTGCACCGATGAAGATCTCCATCCTGGTGGTGTGGGCGGTGTTCTCAAGAGGCACGCGGTAGACGATCTCCACGGCGGTGTAGTCCTCGGTCATGATGGGATCCAGCGCTCCCTGATACACAACCTTGAAGCTGGGGTCGGTGGCTCCCGGCTGAGTCTTGGCGGACTTGACCGTGACCCGCATTCCCTCCTCGGTGGCCGTCATCTCACAGCTGTTGAAGTAGGAGGGAACAGTGCGGTCGATCTCCTTGGTGAAGTCCAACGAGACGTAGTTCATCTCCTCCATGTCACCCATGCCGAAGAATGTGTCGGCGGGGTCTGCCGAGACCTTGACGTTCACCTTCATGGTGTGGGTGCCGTACTTCACGGTCACCGTGGTGCTACCCGCAGCGCGGGCGGTGATGACGCCCTTCTCGTTGACCGTAATGACGTTCTCGTCGTAGCCCGAATAGGTCACCACGTCGGGGCCGTCGTTGACGTGGATCTCGGTCACGGTGCCGTCGCCCTTGGTGATGCGGACACGGATCTGGGGACGGTAGACCACCCGCTCGCCGAGATAGATGGTGAAATCCGACACGGCGGGCTCTACGGTGGTCTCGGCGAGGATGGCCTCCTTTTCCTCGTCGGTGGCTACCACAACCACGCGGAATACGTGGGCCAGATCCTTGTAGCGGACGGTGACGGCGGTCTCGCCCACTCCCTCTGCGATCATGCGGCCGTTCTTGAAGGAAACCACCGACTCATCGTAGTCGGTGACGGTGATCTCCTTGTCCCGCATGGAGACATCCTTTCCGTTGACGTAGCGGTCGCGGAAGTAGAGATTCACGTTCTGCTTCTCGCCCTTTGACAGGATGAAAAGGTCCTTTTGCGTGCGGATCATGGTCCACTCCTCCCAGCCGAAGGGCTCCTCCTCCCGGGTGATGCCCACGTTCAGGGGAGACTTGGCGCTCTCGGCGGCCAGGTCATTCCCCTCGGATTGGGTCAGGGTGACCTTGTGCATACGGGTATTCCACGCCGCCCAGCCCGAGTCTCCGTAGGCGTAGGCCAGGCGCAGGCGGTCGGCGTCCTCGGAGAGGCGGATGTGACCGTTCTTGCGGGAGGACAGGCCCATGGAGAACATACCGGGACAGGTGTTCTCGCGGACGGCATCCACAAGGGTAAAGCTCTTGCCGTCCGCCGACTCGTAGACCACGACACAGTTGCCGTTCCCCAGCACGTCCTCGCGGGTGACGAGGATGAACTTGCCCCAGTCCTCCACGAACTTGACGCAGACCGAGTCGCTCTTCTTCTCCATGATCGCGCCGTGGTGGGTCAGCGTCGAAGGCCAATTCTCATTGGTCGCGTCGGCGGTAGCCAGCATGATGAAGGACTTCATGGGGGTGGCGTAGGAGTAGTAGATGTACAGGGTGCCGTTCAGCTCGATCATGCTGGGCTCACCGATGCCCCAGTAGCCGTAGGACTGCTCGAAGTAGAAGATGGGCATGGGCGCACCGCCCCAGCCCGAGCCGTTCCACTTCTCAAAGGGGCCGTCGGGATTCTCCGAACGGGCAACGAATACGTTATTGCAGTAGCCGCCGTCATTGAGGGTGGAGGTGTAGCCCAGGTAGTAGTAGCCGTCGAAGTAGACCACATCGGGATCGCAGCAGGAGTTGCCGTCCATGCTACCGGGGGTGGGGTAGACCACGATCTTCTCGGGTCCCCAGGTGGCGCCGTCGTCGGCGGAGCTTCGGTGGGTGATGCGGTCCCACTCGCCGCTGTCACCGCCGGACGCGAAGTAGGCGTCCACGCGGCCGTCGCCGTAGTAGATGTAGGAGGGACCGTACCGCCAGCCGCCGTTGCCGTTGCTGGGAAGCTGATAGATGTCCACGCCCTCGTCGGTGAGGGTCAGATCCGCGAACTTGGTGGGGTCGGGCTCCACGATCTCGATACGGTTGGCCTCAAAGTAGTCGGTGGTGACCTCCTCGGTGGGGGCCTCGGTGGTCTCCTCCTCGGTGGGGGTCTCGGTGGCTTCCTCTGTGGGAGGCTCGGTGGCGGGGTCGGTGGGGGCCTCGGTCACGGGCGGGGTATGGGGGAGGGTCTCATCGGAGGGAGGGGTGGTGGTGCAGGCGCAGAGGAGGAGGGCGAGGAGGGTACAGAGGAGGAGGGGGAGGAGGAGCTTTTTCATGGGGGAAGTCCTTTCCTGGGAAAGATTTTTGGGGGAAACAAATTTGGGTTTATCGGTCCGTTTCGGTTGCCACAAACACCTGTAGGGAGCGACGCCCTCGTCGCTCCTCCACATAGAGCATACCGACATATTTCGGGTGTAAAATATCTGACAATAGAAATAGGCAATTTTTAGGTTTAGGAGCGACGAGGGCGTCGCTCCCTACAATGGGTCATTGGCGGCCGAGCCAATGTGCCAAACAGTTCGCTAAACTGCAATCTACCGCAAATCGGGATATGCCTCGGGATCGTTCAGGTTGGGAATATCCGCCGTCTCGCGGAAGCGGGTGATCCCCGAGGCGCGGATGGCGTCCAGCATGGGGATATTCAGGCTCTCAAAGCGGTCGGCGGGGAGGACGAACTCGGCGTAGTAGAGGGCCTGGACCGAGGACTGCATGACGTGGGCGTGGTGGTCGTCGGTCTCGGCGGCGGCCAGAGCCTTGCTCCACAGACCCAGCAGGTACTCGGCGAAGGCGGTCTCGCTCTCGAGGGCGGTCACGGGGGCACTCTTCATCCCGCGGCTCCAGGCTTCGATCTTGGCGGGGTCCAGGATGTCCAGGTTGGGATCCTCGGTATCCTTCTTGGCAAAGGGGAAGATGCGGTTGGGGGTATCGTAGATGAAGAGGTGGCGTTCGGCGGCCTTCTTCGAGGTGACGTCGATGTACTCGCGGACGTACGGCCAGCCCGCGCCGTAGTAGTCCCGCAGGAACTCGTCCATGTGGGCGTAATACTCGGCCTCGGTCATGTCGGGGTTCCAGAGGAGCTTGGCCAGGAGGTAGCCGCGGAGCTCACCGAACTCGCCCGACAGGGACTGGTAGTTGCCCTGCTCGAACATACCGATGACGTGGTGGTCCTTGAAGAACTTGACGTTCTTTTGCAGCACCGCGAAATTGGGGAACGGGGAGAGGTAGCAGAGGAAGTCGGTGGTGTAGTCCCAGATATAGAGGTTGTTGCAGATGGCCGCCCATTCCTCGATGTCCTTTTTGAATTCCACGTTGTGGGGGCAATTCGGATCGTCCAGGGGGTGGCAGAAGCAGCACTCGATGGAGCAAAGGCGGATGATGACGTTGTCGCGGGGCTTGATGGTTTTGGGTGCCTTGCGGGTATAGCGGTAGGCCAGGGTGTCCACGTAGACGTTCGGGTAGTCGTCCTTGATGTCGTCGGCGATGCGGTTGACGAAGGTCAGGAGGGAGCCCATGGGGGTACCTTCCCTGTCGTCGATGGCCTTGCATCGCTCGCACTGACAGCCCAGCTGGTCGGGGTAGGAGTCCACCTGAGAGACCGAGACGATGGTGGCGGTGGGGTTCTCCTCCAGCACACGGCGGACGTTCTTGCGGACGTTCTCGTAGGTCTTCTCGTCGGTCAGGCAGGGCTGAACGCCGATCTCGTGGGGGATCTCAGCCAGATCCCAGATGCTGTGGACGAAGCGGCCCGCATAGGTGACACCGCCGCCCAGGTCGGGCATATCCCAATGGTTGGACTTGACGGCGTTGCGGATGTTCATCTTGGTGGGACGGCGGGGATGGAGGATGTGGTACCAGTAGGTATCGCGGGAGAAGAAGTAGGGGGAATCCACGCGGCACAGGTCGGCGGGGATGTCCTTCACCTCACCGTCGTGGACGGTCATGTAGGTGTCGGAGAGGAAGCGCGCGCCGAGGTAGTCCTCCATGAAGGTGTAGATGCCGTAGACACCGCCGCGGGGGAGGTTGCCCGTGATGTAGAGGCGGGTGCCGTCCATCACCATGGCGTAGCCGTCGTTTTGGATCTCGGAACGGGCGGCTATGACCTTACCGGTGTCGCGGTTAGTCTGGCCGATCACGATTTCCCAGTCGGCGGCGGGGGTATCGTCGGCGGCGATCTCCAGGGTCACGCCTGTGGCGCGGGCGAGGGTGTCGCGAAGCACACAGGCTACGTCGGCTTCGCCCTCCAGGGCGGCGGCGGGGAGGATGATCTTGTAGGATGCGAGGGGGGTGTTGGCGATGAGCATGGTATGGTCTCCTTTTTGAGGGGATTTGTGCAAAATGGGTTGAGATGATTATAACATAGTGGAGGTTTTTTGTCAATAAATATAAGGAAAATTCAAATCAAAATTCGTGATCGGACTCCACTCCCTCAACCATTCGTGGGATCCGTCCCAAAAAGCGTTGCTTGCAATTCATGGGAAGGTGTGCTATAATACAGACAACGGAGGCCGCCGGAATACAACGAAAGTGAGATATGATATGATCAATTTGGGAAACAAGATCCGCGAACTGCGGGTGAACAAGGGGCTGACCCAAGAGCAGTTGGCTACCGCCCTGAACCTTTCCCCCCAGGCCATCTCCAAATGGGAGACGGGCGGGGGCTATCCCGACGTGGCCACTCTGCCCGTGCTGGCGGGGTATTTCGGGGTGAGTCTGGATGATATGTTTGAGTATGATCCCGAGGAGGTTGAGGAGAAGATTCAGAAGGTACTTTACAGCTCACGCGGAGGGCTCTTTGGCTCAGATCTAAGTATACAGATCCTTTTGGATGGTATTGCTGCCTATCCGAGCGGATATATTCTGAAACGAGAATTGCTTTGGCATTATGCAGAACGAATCAGCAAGGGAGACAAATCCGATATTGTCGAAAAAGCATTAATTTTGGGACAGCAAATCATTGCGGAATGCAAGGATACCTTTATCACATTAGGTGTCATGGGAGACATGGCGGATATCTACATCAATACAGGCCGATATGAGGAAGGCAAAAAGCTGATCGAATCCATGCCCTACCGCTATCACTTGGATATTTATGACCGTATGCGGTGTACGGTCATGTTCCTGAACGGGCAGGACAGTCTGCATGAGGCGAGAGAGTGGAAGCGCTGGGCACATCAGGAGCTGTACATGGTCTGCGAGGCCGAGGCCAAGTGCTTCTACGATACGGGCGATTATGAAAACGCGCTTCTCTCCTATGAGGAGGCGGCAGATCTCCTTGAGCGGTTCTGGCGCAGAGAGATCCCCCGCGAGTATGCCCTACTGCAAGGTCCCGATGCTCCCAGAGGGTTGACAATGGTAAACATAGCCGCCTGTCTGTACCGATTGGGCAGAACCGAGGAATGTGATGCCACCCTGGATCGGGCCTATCGCATGATCCGAGAGGCCTACAGCGACGAATTTTGGGAGAAATGCAAGGATATTCGCATTGCGGAATACAGAAAATGGTACGATCGGATGGGTCTGAACGAATACAAGCCCTGTCCGTATTGATCCACCACAAAAAAAGCCTCGGCGGGGGTCATTCCCTGCCGAGGCTGTTTCGTTTATTTGCGATATTTTGTAGGGGAGACGTTTCGCCTCCCGCATTGTTTCCGGGTTACATGGCGGGAGGGGAGACCCCTCCCCTACGATTGAGGACTATTTGACCCTCATCCCCGCGATCTTCTCCGCATCCGGCGTCACGTAAGCCGTCCAATTCGTATGGTAGGTCACAAACCCCGGCTTAGCCCCCGGCACCTTGCGGACGTGGCGAACCAGGAGGTAGTCCACGGGGATCTGTGCGCCGCCCGCGGCCTTGGAGTAGTGGGCGGCGATGGAGGCGGCGTCGGTGAAGTCCTGGGCGTCGGGCTCCTCGCCGTTCGTCACCATGACCACGTGGGAACCCGGGACTCCTTTGGCGTGGAACCAGTAGTCGTTTCGGTCGGCCAGCTTGTGGGTGATATGCTCGTTTTGGAGGTTGTTCTTGCCGCAATAGACCAGATAGCCGTTGGTAGTCTTGAACTTGGCCACGGTGGGGGCGGGCTGCTTCTTGGGGGCGGCGTAGCCCTTCATGCGGGAGGCGTAGCCCGAGCGGTAGAGCTCGTCGCGGATCTCGGCCAGGTCGTTCGCCGTCTCGGCGCGAGTGAGGGCGTCGAAGACGGTGTAGATGTAGGCCAGCTCGGCTTCACCCAGCTCGATCTGACGGGCCAGCTCCACCTTGGCGTTGCGGGCCTTGGTGTACTTCTTGTAGTACCGCTGGGCGTTGGCCGAGGGGGTCAGGCGCTCGTCCAGGTCGATGATGACGGTGCCGTACTCCTCTCGCTCCTCGTCCCAGACCTCGTAGTCGGTGATCTCGGCCTGCTTCATGCCTCGGCTCAACTGCCACAGATTCGCTGTGATCATGTCGCCGTACTTCTTGTAAATATCCGCTTTCTCGCAGTCCTGAAGCTCGCTCCGCTGGATGTCCAGCTTCTTCTTGATGCGGCTCTCGGCGTTGGTCAGCAGGCGCAGGACGTCGGCGGCTCTTTGGCGGATGCGGGATTCCTTGTCGCGGGTCTCGAAGTAGGCGTCCAGCATGGCCGAGGCGGACTCAAAGGGGCGGGTCTCGATGGGGGACTGATACTGGGTCAGGGGACAGAAGGCATACTCCACGGCTTGGCCTCCGTCGTAGACCATAGTGGGTTGGTAGTTCCCTTCCTTGATCCGCGAGATGACCGCGTCAAAGCCCCGCCAGGCCTCCTCGGGGGTGGCGTAGCGCAGGGGGGTGTCGGTATGGCGGGTGGCGATGGTGACCATCTCCCGGGCGACAGTGGCCGAGATACCGCAAAAGCGGGACAGGATGAACTTATCCAGGGGCTTTTCGGGGTTCTCGGCGTTGTACAGCTCGGCGAAGCGGTCGAAGTCCACCTCCAGGGGGTTATCCTTATCCTGGGGCGGGGGCAGCTCGTAGCGCATACCGGGGAGGACCTGACGCTGGGCGGAGGTGGTGAAGTCGACGGTCTTGAGAGCGGAGATGATCTTACCGTCCCCGTCGGTGAAGATGAGGTTGGAGTACTTCCCCATGATCTCGGCCACGATGCGGCGGGTGCAGGCAAAGCCCATCTCGTCGCGGGTGTCGAACTCCAGGGTGACTACCCGCTCAAAGCCCTCCTGGCGGATGTCGGCCAGCCGCGCGCCCGTGAGATGCTTGCGGAGGAGCATACAGAACATGGGGGCTTGTGCGGGGTTCTCGCGGGCCAGGTCGGTGAAGCTCATGCGGGGACCCGCTCCCGCGTTGATGAGCAGCCGCTTGCCCCCCTCGGTGGAGCGGAGCTGGAGGATGATCTCGTCCCTTTCGGGCTGCATGACTTTTTCAATTCTGCCGCCGAGGGCAATAGTGCGGATCTCATGCACCATGCAGGCGAGCATACCGGCGTCGAAGGCCATTGTGTTGGTTCCTTTCAAAGGGAAATATTGGTAAATTGGGGTTTAGCGGGCTGTTGGTTTGTGCTGACCCTTGTGTGTTGCCCTCTCACCCGCCTTCGGCGGGAGCTCCCCCAGAGGGGGAGCCTTTCTTACTAAACTCAGCAAAATCCCATTTGCCGACAAGAGTTTTCTCGCCGTCCTAAGGCTCCCCCTCTGGGGGAGCT
>JAFULU010000247.1 GCA_017483125.1 Clostridia bacterium | reverse complement strand
TTGCATCTATGGCTTTGTAAATAAATTTTGAACGGGAAGGATTTTTGAAAGGCTTCGGAAAGTGTGTGGCGGTTCGAATCTGTCCACGGATTTGCTTCTGTGGGGAATCTATATCAAAAAATGCATTTCGCTGGTTCGAATCTGTCTACAGACCCGAAATGCCCGAAATGCATCTACAAAATTTCGAAAAACTTCAGAGTCGAAAAAAGCGGAGAAATCTCTCGAAATCTCCGCTTTTCGGCATTACGGCTTGCCGTAATGCGGTTTTCTCGTGCCTGCATCTAAATCAGACACTCATCATGGCTGGGATGGCCGGATTCGAACCGACGGATGCCAGAGTCAAAGTCTGGTGCCTTACCGCTTGGCGACATCCCAATGAAATACCCGTATATTGTACCACAGTTTTCCCGTTTTGTCAATAACTATTTGCGCCGCCGCCGAAAGACTTTTTCAGATTTTTCGCAAATTTCGGAAAACCCCTTGACAAATTGACGGGATGGGTGTATAATTCAAACAGTTGAACAATCATTCAAATGAAAGGAGCCGAGCATGAGCCATATACACGAGGATTGCGAATTTTTGCAGCTCCATCCCCATATTGTGGAGCAGGTGCAGGCCGAGCTGCCCTCCGCCGAGGAGCAGGAGGGACTGGCGGAGCTGTTCCGTATGTTCGCCGACCCCACCCGCCTCCGCATCCTGACTGTTTTGCAGGTCTCGGATATGTGCGTCTGCCACATCGCCGAGGTGCTGGGTATGACGGTGTCCGCCATCTCCCACCAGCTTCGCCTTTTGAAGACCGCCCGCCTGGTGACCGCCCGCCGCGTGGGGAAGTCCATGATCTACTCCCTGGCCGACGACCACGTGCGGGTCATGATGAAGAACGGAACCGACCACGTGCGGGAGTGAGCGCGGGAGATCACGGTTTACTGTCGGGCGTATCTATGCCGTAGGGCGGGGGCTTGCTCCCGCCGAGATCCCCAAAAGGAAAGGACAACCAAGATCTTGGAAGTAACGGCGGGAGCAAGCCCCTGCCCTACATAAAAGAGGACTTCCCGACAGCCTCAATGTTGTACGATATCCAAAACCATCACCGAAAAGGAGACCCCACCATGAAAAAAGTATTTGAAATGGAAGACCTGGACTGCGCCAACTGCGCCGCCAAGATGGAGGACGCCATCCGCAAGATCGAGGGCGTGACCTACGTGAGCATCAGCTTCATGGCCCAGCGCATGACCATCGAGGCCGACGACGCGAAATTCGACGCCATCATGAAGCAGGCCCAGAAGGCGGTCAGGAAGGTGGAGCCCGACTGCCGCATCCTTCTGAAGTGAGCCGCGAGGCCACCGAAAAAGGCGGTGTCTGACCGTGAAAAAGTCTTATTTCAAGCGCAAGCATAAGCGGTCTCTGGCCGAGATCATCATCGCCGCGACCCTGTTCGTTATCTGCGCCATCGTGACCCGCGCGGGGATCCTGCCCGATATGGCGTGGCTCCCCTTGATCCTGTATTTGGCCCCTTACCTCGTCATCGGTTGGCGGGTGCTGTGGAAGGCGGCGCGAAACATCCTGCGGGGGCAGGTCTTCGACGAGAATTTCCTCATGACCATAGCCACCATTGGCGCCCTGATCGTGGGGGAGTACCCCGAGGCGGTGTTCGTCATGCTCTTCTATCGGGTGGGCGAGTTGTTTGAGGAATTGGCGGTTGGCAAGAGCCGCGCCTCCATCGCCGCTCTGATGGAGATCCGACCCGACTGCGCCCACGCCGAGCGGGAGGGGGAGACCGTCACCGTAGACCCCGCCGAGGTGGCGGTGGGTGAGATCATCTCCATCCATCCCGGTGAGCGGGTGCCCCTGGACGGTACTGTTCTGGAGGGGATCACCACCCTGGATACCGCCGCCCTGACGGGTGAATCTCTCCCCCGCGAGGCAGGGGAGGGGGATACCGTCATCAGCGGTTGCGTCAACCTGACGGGGATGATCCGCGTCCGCGTGACCAAGTCCTACGGGGAGTCCACGGTCTCCAAGATCCTGGAGCTGGTGGAGAACGCGGGGGAGCATAAGTCGAGAAGCGAGCAGTTCATCACCCGCTTCGCCCGCTGGTATACCCCCATTGTGGTGCTGGCCGCCGTCCTGCTGGCGGTGGTGCCGCCCCTGTTTATGGGTGTGTCCGATCCCGCCGTCTGGAGTGAGTGGATCTACCGCGCCCTGTCCTTTCTGGTCATCTCCTGCCCCTGCGCTCTGGTAATTTCGGTCCCCCTGTCCTTCTTTGGGGGCATCGGCGGGGCGTCCAAGCGAGGCATCCTGGTCAAGGGCTCTTGCTATCTGGAGGCTCTGGCCGCCTGCGATACCGTGGTCTTTGACAAGACGGGTACCCTCACCGAGGGCCGCTTTTCGGTGACCGCCGTCCGCCCCGCCGAGGGGGTGACCGAGTCTGATCTCCTCTACCTCGCCGCCTGCGCCGAGCAGTATTCTTCCCACCCCATCGCCCGCGCCCTGACCGCGGCCTGCCCCGATCACGGTGAAGCCCACGACGTGGAGGAGCCGGCGGGCCACGGTGTCCGCGCCACGGTGGTGGGTAGGGATGGAAGACCTCACCGCGTGGCCGTGGGCAACACCAAGCTGATGGACAGCGAGGGGGCCGCGTGGGTCTCCCACAGCGACACAGGGACGACGGTCTTCGTGGCCGCCGACGGTCGTTTCATGGGGAGCATCACGGTAGCCGATACCGTCAAGCCCGATTCCGCCGAGGCCATCGCCGCCCTCCGCAGCTACGGGGTCAAGCGCGCCGTCATGCTGACGGGGGATAGCGAGACCACCGCCTCTGCCGTTGCCCGTGAGCTGGGGCTGGACGAATACCACGCCGCCCTTCTGCCCGCCGACAAGGTGGAGCGGGTGGAGGCTCTGCTGGCTGACCCCGCCCGCAAGGGCAAGCTGGCCTTCGTGGGGGACGGCATCAACGACGCCCCCGTCCTGGCCCGCGCCGATATCGGCATCGCCATGGGCGGTATGGGCTCGGACGCCGCCATCGAGGCCGCCGATGTGGTGCTGATGGACGACCGTATGGCGGGCCTCCCCCGCGCCATCGCCATCGCCCGCCGCACCCTGCGGATCGTCAAGCAGAATATCATCTTCGCCCTGGGCGTCAAGGCGGTCATCCTGATCCTGGGTGCCTTGGGGCTTGCGGGCCTCTGGGCGGCGGTGTTCGCCGACGTGGGGGTGGCGGTGATCGCGATCCTCAATGCTATGAGGGCCATGAAAACACGGGATTGACCCCGCCTTTTCCCTTGACACGAACGGGATCCTGTGCTATAATAGACCCATCACCCGAAAGGAGCTTTCCTATGGATTTCCTGCAGCTCTGCGCCGACCGCTACTCGGTGCGATCCTTTGCCGATACCCCCATCCCCGACGAGGTGCTGAACCAAATTCTGGAGGCGGGTCGTCTGGCTCCCACCGCCATGAATCTCCAGCCCCAGCGAGTCTTCGTCATCCGCTCCGAGGAGGCCCTCGAAAAGATGCGGACCGTCAAGAAGTGCTACGGCGCGAACACCGTCCTCATGGTCTGCGGAGACACCGAGGTGGCCTGCAACCGCCCCAAGGTGGATCACTGCATGGCCGAGATGGACTGCACCATCGCCACCACCCAGATGATGCTGGCCGCCCAGTCCCTGGGTGTCGGCTCCTGCTGGATCTGCGCCTTTGACGTCCCCGCCATGCACAAGGTCTTCGACCTGCCCGAGAACCTGACTCCCTATATCCTGCTGGCCCTAGGGTATCCCTCGGAAACCGCCGAGCCCGCGCCCAGACATTTTGAGCGGTATCCGTTGGAGGAGACGGTGAAGTATCTGTAAATTGCCATTTAGCGGGGGGTTGGGCATGATGACTTGGCTACCAATAACCCATTGTAGGGAGCGACGCCCTCGTCGCTCCGCAACCTGAAAATTGCCTTTATCTTTTTTCAGATATATTTTTTTCGCCTCCACACCCCAAACATATCGGTGTGTTTTATGTGGCGGAGCGACGAGGGCGTCGCTCCCTACAGGCGTTTGTGCCAACAGAAACATCCCGCTAAACCCAAATTTGAATTCTCCCCATGAAAGGAATCCCTACCATGAAAAAGCTATTCATCAGCGCCGACATCGAAGGCACCTGCGGCATCGCCGCCTGGGAGGAGACCGACGCCGCGGGGCGCAATTACGCGTATTTCTGTGAGCGCATGACCGCCGAGGTGGACGCCGCCGCCCGCGGTGCCGAGCAGGCGGGGTATGTCACCACCGTCAAGGACGCCCACGACTCCGCCCGCAACATTGACCCCATGGGCCTGCCCAAGACCGCCACCCTCATCCGCGGCTGGGCCAAGGACTGCTACTGCATGATGGGAGGCCTGGATCGGGAGGACTTCGACGCCGTGGCCTTCACGGGCTACCACTCCGAGGCGGTGAACGGCGGTAACCCCCTGTCCCACACCATGACCAGAAGCGTCCAGCGGGTGACCCTCAACGGCCTGCCCTGCCCCGAGTTCCTCATCAACGCCTACATAGCCGCCTACCGCGGGATCCCCATCGTTTTCCTGGCGGGCGACGAGGCCCTGTGTCAGTTCGCTAAGAAGCTGATCCCCGGCATCACCACTGTGGTAGCCAAGTCGGGCCACGGCTCGGCGGTGATCTCCCGCCATCCCGAGGTGGTGCGCGAGGAGATCTTCAAGGGCATGAAGGCCGCCCTCTCCCGCGAGGATCTGTCCGACTGCGTCCTGCCCCTCCCCGCCCACTTCGAGCTGACCGTGGAGTACAAGGACTGGAACACCGCCCACAGCTACTCCTTCTACCCGGGTGCGGTTGCGGTGGACGCCAAGACCGTGAAGTACGAGTCGGATGACTACTATGAGGTCATGCGGTTCATGCATTTTTGCCTGTAATTGAAGGAAAAACCGCTCCCGCAACCCCGAGTTGCGCGTTTTCCGCCTCAAATTGGTGGACAAGGGGGCGGTTTTGTGGTATACTGTGGTCATCTTGACACGAAGGAGTGATGGAATATGACCATGGGCGAACGCGTAACCGCCCTGCGCAAGGGACGGGGCATGACCCAAGAGCAGTTGGCCGAGAGGCTGAACGTAACGCGCCAGAGCGTATCCAAGTGGGAGCTGGATCAGGCCACCCCCGAGGTGGGCTGTGCGGTGGCTCTCTGCGATCTGTTCGGAGTGAGCTTGGACTACCTCATCCGAGGTATGGAGGTGCCCCCGCCCGTACCCGAAGAAAAGCCCGCGCCCACCGCGGAGCAAGACCCTCCCAAGCCGTTGCCAACCCGCCCCAAGCCATTGACGGCCAAGGGTTACGGGGCCTTGTTCGGTCTGCTCCTCTTGCTGACGGCGGAGCTGTGCCTGCACCTGCTCTTCGCCTTTCGCTCCGCGGGAGCCGAGGCAGGCATGGTGGCGATCCTTCTGATCTTTGGCATAACCGTACCCCTCCCCGTGGTGTATCTGACCGCACGGCATTGGTACTACACGGATCTGCGCCACGCCTTTTGCCACCTGTGGAGGATCGGGGCGGTCTCGGTGACGGTGGGAAACCTACTGTTGATGGGCGGGCTCATGGTCTACCTGCGGGGCTTTGCCGACGAGTTCACCTTCTGGTCGGTGGGCTGGGGGGAGGTATGGTGCAAGTTCTTGACGGCGGAGCTGTTCGCTCTGGCCCTTCTCCTGCCCTTCCTGCTCCGCTTTCATGAGAAGAGATGGCTGTGCTGGGTGGGCTATGCCCTGTCCCAGGGGGTGTATATGCTGGGGCTGATCCTGGACTTCGAGCTGACCGACCTCCTCCCTGCCCAAGGAATGTATTGGGCCCTGTGGGACGCGGCGGCGCGCCTGGGAGCGATCCTGCTCCTGGTTCTGTCGCAGGTCATCCTCTACAGCCGTTTGAAGTCGGACACTACCATCGGCGGGAATAAACAGAGCCGCCTGTCGCCCTGGACTCTGTGGGGCATTCCCTCGGTCTGCGTGGTAGCGGTTCCCTCGATCTTGGGCGGGCTGTACTACGCCCTGGCCGTGGCGGGCCATTCCTCCGTATATCTGCCTGCGGCGGTCATGGCCTTGCCCGTCCTGCTGACCGTTTTGATCCGCGGACGCAATTCCACCTACCGAAGCGCCTTGACCGAGACCGGAAAGATCGCCGCCGTCTCCCTCCCCCTTGTGACGGCGGCTCACATGGCTACGGTGTATTTAGCCCACTATCTGCTGACCTTCGGCGGGCCCATGCCCGACTTGCCTTGGGGCGGATACGGGCTGTGGTCGTTGGTCACTTGCGTAGCGGGTGGCACGGTGGCTGTTCCCTTGCTTACCGCTCTGCGGAAGCGGCCTCTTCTGTGCGGTCTGCTCGCCGTCCTGTTGCTCTCGGGAGCGGTGACCGCTTCGATCCTTCTGCCCTTCCCGACGTAATACAGAAGACCCACCACGGACATACCGCGGCGGGTCTTTCATTTTTTGATGGGTCAGATCTCCAACCGATACCCTTTTCCCCGCACCGTCAAAATCATCCGCCTCCCCAGAGGCTTTTCGATCTTGGCGCGGAGCTTGCAGATATAGACCTCCACGCTGTTGCTGCCGCCCCCCAGAAGGGTAGCCAGCTCTTCGCGGGAGACGGCCTCACCGCGGTGGGCGTAAAGGCATTCCAGGAGAGCCGTTTCGGCGGGAGTCAGGGGAACAGGCTTGCCCAGCACCGTGAGAACACCGTCGGCCAGAGCCACGGCGGGAGCATGATCGGCGGCGGGTGTGGCGGGGGCGGAGCTTGGGGGGAGGGGACTCCCCGAGGCCATAGCCCACAGGGGGGAGGCGGTGGGGACCAGCAGACGGCGGGCCTCCTCCTCCAGTCGGTCCAGCCCGAAGGGACGGCGCAAAAAGATCCCCGCCGTGAAAGGAAGCTCGGTGACCTCCCGCCCGAAGAGCAGAAGGGGACAGCTACAGGCCTCTGCCAGCTCCAGACAGTCGGACACGGGGAAGGCGTCCCCGTCGGCCACCAGCAGGCACAGCTCTCCGTCGGGATCGGGGATGGACTCGGTGGCGCGGGCGGCGACCCCCAGATAGGCCAGCTCGGTCTCCAACAGGCGGGACAGGCGGCTGTCGGCGCAGAGGATGAGACCGCGGGGCGGGGTGTTGGAGGTGTGGTTCATGACCGCTCTCCCATCTCCCGCAGGATGGCGGCCAGCTCGTCGTAGGAGACCGCCTGCATGAGTCGGCTTCGTGCGGCGGCGGCACCCTCCATGCCGTGGCAGTACCACGACAGGTGCTTCTTGGCCTCGGCTACCCCTACCCGCTCCCCCTTCTCGGTGATCATTTCCCGCACTTGGGCGAGAGCCACCTCAAAGCGTTCGGAGGCGGAGGGCAGGGTGAAGTCTCTGCCGTCCAGGGCGGCGCAGATCTCGGAAAACACCCAGGGATTGCCCATAGCGCCGCGGGCGATCATGACCCCGTCACAGCCCGTCTCGGCCATCATGGACAGAGCGTCGGCGGCGGTGTAGATGTCGCCGTTGCCCAGAACGGGGATGGAGACCGCCTGCTTGACAGCGGTGATGACCGACCGATCCACCCCCGGCTCGTACATCTGCTCGCGGGTGCGGGCGTGGACCGTCAGCATGGCCGCGCCCGAGGCCTCAACGATCCTCGCCACCTCGGGGGCGTTGATGGAATCCTTGTCCCACCCCGCGCGGATCTTGACGGTGACGGGGAGCTTCACGGCGCGGGCGACGGCGGTGACGATCTCGCCGATCAGCTTTGGGTTCTTGAGGAGCGCGCTCCCCTCGCCGTTGCCCGTGACCTTTTTGACGGGACAGCCCATGTTGATGTCAATGGCCGAGGGGGGGACCTCACTCATACAGCCGATATACTCGTTGGCCTCGATCATCCGCGCGGCCTCAGCCATGAAGTCGGGCTCACTGCCGAAGATCTGCACCGCCATAGGAAGCTCGTCCTTCATGACCGACGCCAATTGACCCGATACCGAGCGGTTCTTGGGATCCTTCTTGCGCTGCTCGTAGCAGAGGGCCTTGGCCGAGACCATCTCGCTGACGGTGAAATCGGCACCGCAGGCGCGGCAGACGCGGCGAAAAGCACGGTCGCTGACCCCCGCTAAAGGGGCGAGGGCAAGGCCGTGGGGGAGGGTGATATTGCCGAAGGTTACTTGTGACATGGGAGTCTCCCTGTAGAGTGGATTTGGGGTTCAAATTTGGGTTTATCGGTCTGCGACCGAAATGCAAAATGCAAAATGCAAAATGAAAAATCAAGAACGAAGCGGCGGTACGATACAGGCTTTCGAATATGGATA
>JAFULU010000021.1 GCA_017483125.1 Clostridia bacterium | reverse complement strand
CGAGGACGCAAAGCCCGCCGTGAGCGGTTCTTACCGTATCATTCGCAAAAAGTAAATTTGTTTTCATGACAGAAAGGAGCTAACCATGCTCATCTGGCTTGCCGTTATTGCGGTCACGGTCTTTCTCGACCAGCTGACCAAATATCTTACGGTGCTTCATCTGAAGCCCATCGACACCCTGCCCATCATTGAGGACGTGCTCCATCTGACCTACGTGGAGAACACGGGGGCTGCCTTCGGTATGATGAAGGACGCCCGCTGGGTATTCATGGTGACCTCTACCGTAGCCATCATCGGTATTCTGGGCTACATGATCCACCGCACCTATATCAAGAAGGAAAAAATGCCCTGGATGGAGGCTCTGTCCCTGTCCCTCATCGTGGGTGGCGGCATTGGCAACATGATCGACCGCACCATGCTGGGCTACGTGGTGGACATGATCGACTGCCGCTTCATCAACTTCGCCGTGTTCAACGTGGCGGATTCCTTCGTTTGCATCGGCGCGGGACTGATGATCCTCTACCTCATGATCCTGACTGTTAGGGAGTATAAAGCCGAGAAGGCCGCCAAGCTCGCTTTGGCCGAGGGGGAGGATACCGAGTCGGAGTCGGAGGATGCCGCTACCGACGGGGCTTTTGCCGCCGAGGAGACTACCCTTGAGACCGAGGCCGACACCGACAATGCCGAGGATGCCGACCATGAGTGATCCCATCTATATCCCCGACACCGAGCGAGAGCCTGACCTTGAAGAGGCCCGCGCGGAGGTGCTGACCGTCACCGCCGAGTTTGCGGGTGTGCGGCTGGACCGCTACCTCACCGAGGCCTCGGCCATGAAGCTGACCCGCGCCGCCGCCGTCCGTCTCATTGAGTCGGGATGCGTGGTCATGGAGAGCGGGGAAGGGAAGGGGCGGCGGACCGTCGCCCCCGACAAGAACACCAAGCTGAAGACGGGGGACACCCTCACCGTGACCCATCCCGAGGCCGAGGAGTACGACGTGCTCCCCGAGGATATTCCGTTGGATGTGGTCTTTGAGGACAGCGACATCATCGTGGTCAACAAGCCCGCGGGGATGGTGGTGCACCCCGCTCCCGGGAACTACACGGGGACGCTGGTCAACGCCCTGCTCTACCATTGCGGTGACAGCCTCTCGGGGGTAGGCGGGGTCAAGCGGCCCGGGATCGTCCACCGCATCGACAAGGACACCTCGGGGCTTTTGGTGGTGGCCAAGAACGACGAGGCCCATACCAAGCTGTCCGCCCAGCTCAAGACCCACACCGTCAGCCGTGTGTACCACGCGGTCTGTATCGGGAACCTCAAGGAGGACGCGGGGACGCTGACCTTTCCCGTGGGGCGCAACCCCACCGACCGCAAGAAGATGGCGGCGTTCCCTGTCGGCACCCCCACGGGGGACAGCGGCGGGGCGATCCGCACCGCGATCACCCACTACACCGTGCTGGAGCGATTCCCCACGGGGGCCAAGTGGGGCCAGCTCTTCACCTATGTCCAGTGCGAGCTGGAGACGGGGCGCACCCATCAGATCCGCGTCCACATGGCCGCCACGGGGCATCCTCTCCTGGGAGATCCGCTCTACGGAGGAGAAGGAACGCGGTTCGGGAAGGTGGTGGCACCGCTCCTGCACGGGCAGATGCTCCACGCCAAGGAGCTAAAGCTGATCCACCCGAGAACGGGGGAGGAAATGCGGTTCGAGTGTGGGCTGCCCGAGGATTTTGAGGCGGTGGTGGAGAGGCTGAGGAAAGAGTGTTAAATTGGGGTTTGTCGGTGTGTTCACGCCCGAAGGGCATATCGCGCCCAACGGGCATATCGCGCCCAGCGGGCATATCTCGCGCAAAGCGCATATCGCTCGCCGTCAGGCGAAATCAGGCTTTTTGTGAGTTTGCGAGATGCCCTTCGGGCGTGACGGGTTCCGCCCGACAAACCCAAATTTGAAAGGAGCCGTCATGGACTATTCTCGCTACCTCATCGTCACCGACCTGGACGGTACCTTTTTCGGTAAGGGCGCCCGCTTGGTGGAGCGCAATCTCGCCGCCATTGAGTATTTCAAGGCGGGGGGCGGCCATATCACGGCGGGGACGGGGCGTATTCCCCTCAACATCCGCAAGGGGATCCCCACCTGCGGTCAGCTGTTCAACGCCCCCGCGATCACCGCCAACGGGGCGTTCATCTACGATCTGACCGCCGATATCTGCCTGAAGAACACCCCCATGGATGCCGAGGCCACTCTCGCCGCCGCGCGGCTGGTGGAGTCTCTCAACCCCAAGGTGGGGATGCGGGTATCCACAGGGAAGTACTTCCTGGTGAACCGTGACCGATTGAACTCCGCCATCCTGCGGGACATCGGGGGCGACCCCGACAGCTACGCGGGGGAGGTTCTGCCCCTGTCCGCGTGGAGGACCGAGGGGGCGACCTGGTACAAGATGGTCTTTCGCGGTGAGTATGAGGATCTGCTGTCCATCCGTCCCGCCGTGGAGGCGGCCTTCGGGGACACCTTTGAATACAGCGTGTCCTCGCCCCACTTCTTCGAGCTCCAGAGAAAGGGCTGTACCAAGGCCACGGGGCTTCGCTTTGTGGCTGATCGGCTGTCCAAGGAGCTGGGGCATCCCGTTACCACCGTGGCGGTGGGGGATCAGGAGAACGATCTGCCCATGCTCCTGGCCGCGGATATGGCCGCCTGTCCCGACAACGCCGTGGAGGCGGTGAAGGCGGTCTGCTCCCTGCGATTGTGCCATCACGACGAGGGCTGTATCGCCGATCTCATCGGAAGGCTGGAGAATCCCTACAAACAGGGCTGAAATTGTGTCCTTTTCGTTAAATCCTCCCCAAAGGACTTGAATCAACGGGGAAAATATGGTATAATTCTATAAATACCGCGAATGATCGCGGTGCTCCACCCCCACCTCGCCCATGCGGCGGGGTGCAAACAAAAAAAGGAGAAGCGTTATGAAACACAACCGTCTGCGTCTGCTCATCCTGCTGGCCCTCGTGACCTGCGTGCTGGTGGCTCTCGTCGCCTGTAACAAGACCCCCGCCGTGGAGGACACCACCGCCGATGAGATCACAGCCGCCCCTACTGATGACGTCACCGAGACCCCCACCGAGGAGGCTACCACCGAAGAGGTCACCACCGAGGAAGTGACCACCGAGGAGGTCACCACCCTCCGCGATCTGGAATGGGAGTCCTACGACCCCGCTCTGGACAACTCCGCCGTGGATCAGTCCGCCCAGCATAAGGTGGATTCCTCCCAGTGGATCGCCCAGGACGGTCTGGACCGCATCGTGGCTACCAACACCCAGACGGGGGATATCCGCGAGGACAAGATCGTCGCCATCTTCTACTGGACCTGGCACGGCGATTTCGGTAACGGTCAGACCGCCTTCAATAACCAGCAGAACATTGATCAGCTCATCGAGATGGGTAAGACCGAGCGCGACTACATGACGCTGTCCATCTCCGAGCTCCGCAAGCTGGGCATCAAGACCCAGATGGGCCCCTACCACTTCTGGGACGAGCCCATTTACGGCTACTACGACGGCGATGACGAGTGGGTCATCCGCAAGCAGGCCGAGCTGCTGGCCGCCGCCGGTGTGGACGTGGTCTTCTTCGACAACACCAACGGTACCTTCACCTGGCGCGAGACCGCCCTGCGTGTCATGAAGGTCTTCTCCGAGGCCCGCTCCCAGGGCGTGGACGCTCCCGACGTCTCCTTCATGTTCCCCTTCGGTCCCGTGGATCACTCGGGTACCCAGATGGTGGAGCTCTACAACGAGATCTACAAGAAGGGTCTGTACGAGGACGTCTGGTTCAAGCTGGACGGTAAGCCCATGGTCATGGGTTGGCCCGGAAGCCTGAACAGCAAGGGTGCCATCGGTGAGGAGATCAAGAAGTTCTTCACCTTCCGCTCCAATCTGGGCGGTTATCTGGATACCGAGTCCGCTGTCAACCAGTGGGGCTGGCTGTCCCGCTTCCCCCAGGCCTACTTCCACAACGATAAGGGCGAGATCGAGCAGATCACCGTCGGTACCGCCGTCAACCACAACTACGTCAAGCGCATCATCGCTCCCATGAGCTTGGGTGAGAACATCATCGGCCGTACCTGGACCTCCCGCGGCTACGACACCCGCCCCGACGCCATTCTGTACGGCGCGTGCCTGGCCGAGCAGTGGGAGAACGCCATCGCCGTGGATCCCAAGATCGTCTTCGTCACCGCCTGGAACGAGTGGGTGGCCATGCGTATCGACAACTGGCCCGCTTCCCCCGAGCAGTACCAGAACTGCTTCGTGGACCAGTATAACGCCGAGTTCAGCCGCGACTGCGAGCCCTCCGCGGGTATTCTGAAGGATCACTACTACTACCAGCTGACCAACTACATCCGCAAGTTCAAGGGCACCAACCCCATTGAGAAGGCCTCTTGGGAGAAGCTCATGAAGGTGGACGGCGGCTTTGGTCAGTGGGCTGACGTGACCCCCGTCTACAACGACTATTTCGGTCTGCCCGACAGAGACTTTGACGGCTACAAGGATCCCAACACCGGCAAGCATCTCCACTACACCAACGATTCCGGCCGTAACGACATCTACGACGCCAAGGTCGCGCGAGACTACGAGAACATCTACTTCATGGTCCGCACCGTGGAGGATCTGACCCCCTACACCGACGCCTACTGGATGAGACTCTACCTCGACATGGGCGAGTCGGATAAGAACTGGGAGAACTACGAGTTCATTCTGAACAAGCAGAATCCCAAGAACGAGACCACCGCGACCCTGGAGAAGTTCACGGGCGACGGCTTTGCCACCGAGGTGGTGGGTGAGGTCACCTACTGCGTCAAGGGCAATGTCCTGACCGTCTGCATCCCCAAGACCATGCTGGGCATCCCCGCTGATGCTCTGGACTTCGAGTTCGGCTTCAAGTGGACCGACAACACCCTGGAGGACGGCGACATCATGCAGTGGTACCTCAACGGTGACGTGGCTCCCGTTGGCCGCTTCAACTTCTGCTACACCACCACCGGCTCCGCCGCCTACGAGGAGAGCACTGCCAATCTGGGCAACTCCTTCATCGACTTCACCGACGCCGCCAAGCAGGAGGAGATCAAGACCTGGATGCTGGGCTCCACCGAGGGCATGAAGTACGAGTTCACCGCCGACGGTCTGGTGCTGACGGGTGAGACCGATTCCGCCGAGTTCATCATTGATTTCTCCAAGGCATCGCCTCAGGTGGTGCTGGATCGCTACGACACCATCATCGTCACCTACAAGGTCACCGACGGCTCTACCGCCAAGATGCGTCTGGGTCTCGGCTCGGTCAGCACGCCTCTCCAGGCAGGCCGCGCCAGAAACCTGACCCTCGTGCCCGACGGTGAGGTTCACACCGACACCGTGACTTTGAAGGAGCTCCGCGCTCTGAACGGCTACGCCTCTGCCATCGGTCTCTACTTCGAGAAGAACGCCGGAAAGGGCAAGTCCGTTGTGATCCAATCTGTTCAGTTCGTCACCGCCGAGGAAGCTGAATGATCCCCTCCGAGCAAGGCTCGGATAACAAGTAAACAATGCGGGAGAGGGCTCGGAAGGGCTCTCTCCCCGTGGAATTTTTGCAAAACATCAAAATTTCACCGCCCGCTCCCATTTGAGTCGGCGGAGACACCGGATCAGCCGTAGCTGATGGTGTCAGAAAGGACTCCATCATGAATCAGAAGCCCAAGTATTACGTCACCACCGCCATCGCCTACGCCTCCAAGAAGCCCCACTTCGGCAACACCTACGAGGCCATCATGACCGACGCCATCGCCCGCTACAAGAGAGAGATGGGCTACGACGTCTACTTCTGCACGGGTACCGACGAGCACGGCCAGAAGATCGAGGATCTCGCCAACGCCGCGGGCATCACCCCCAAGGCCTACGTGGATGGCGTGGCAGGGGAGATCAAGAATCTGTGGGACAAGATGAACGTTTCCTACGATTACTTCGTCCGCACCACCGACGACTACCACGAGGCGGCTGTGCAGAAGCTGTTCAAGAAGTTCTACGACCAGGGCGATATCTATAAGAGCCGCTACGAGGGCTGGTACTGCGTGCCCTGCGAGTCCTTCTTCACCGACACCCAGGCCGCCGATTGCAAGTGCCCCGACTGCGGCCGCGAGGTGCAGAGAGCCTCGGAGGAGGCCTATTTCTTCAACATGAAGAAGTACGCCGACCGACTCATGACCTACATCGAGGAGCATCCCGACTTCATTGAGCCCGAGTCCCGCAAGAAGGAGATTATCAACAACTTTCTCAAGGCGGGCTTGCAGGATCTCTGCGTGTCCCGTACCTCCTTTACCTGGGGTATCCAGGTGCCCTTCGATCAGAAGCACGTGACCTACGTCTGGCTGGATGCTCTGACCAACTATATCACCGCCATCGGCTTCGATCCCGACAAGACCTACGAGGAGCAGAGCGAGCATTTCAAGAAGTGGTGGCCCGCCAACGTCCACATCATCGGTAAGGACATCATCCGCTTCCACACCATCTACTGGCCCATCTTCCTCATGGCCATGGATATGCCCCTGCCCGACAAGGTTTTCGCCCATCCCTGGTTCAACTTCGGTGCCGACAAGATGTCCAAGTCCCGCGGCAACGTCATCTACGCCGACGAGCTGGCGGATCACTTCACCGTGGACGGTGTCCGTCACTACGCCCTGTCCGAGATGCCCTACGCCTCCGACGGCTCCATCACCTACGAGACTGTCATTAACCGCTTCAACACCGATCTGGTGAACAATCTGGGTAACCTGTTCAAGCGCACCCTGGATATGCAGAAGAAGTACTTCGACCGCGTGGTGGCTACTCCCGTGGCGGGGACCGAGGAGGAGCAGGCTCTGGACGCCGATCTCATCGCCACCTGCGAGGCAACCTATGACGCCGTGGTGGCCAACATGGACGCCTACCGCATCGCCGACGCTGTGGAGTGCATCTTCAATATGCTCCGCCGCGCCAACAAGTATATCGACGAGACCACTCCCTGGAGCCTGGCCAAGGACGAGACCAAGCGGGAGAGACTGGGTACAGTCCTCTACAACCTGCTGGAGACCATCCGCTGGGGTGCCGTTCTGCTGAAGCCCTTCATCCCCGCCACCACCGAGGAGATCCTCGACAAGCTGGGCGCGGAGGGGAAGGACTATGCTTCCATCGGCGGCAAGGGCTGCGGTAAGTTCGGCAATCTGAAGGCCGGGACTACCGTGGGCGAGTCCCGCGTACTGTTCGCCCGCATCGACGAGAAGGCTAAGATGGCCGAGTTTGACGCCATCCGCGCCGCCCAGATCGCCGAGGCGGAGCGAGCAAATGCTCCGGCCGCCAAGGCCGCCGAGCCCATCGAGAAGCCCGAGGGCGTGGCCCAGATCGGGATCGACGACTTCATGAAGGTGGAGCTGCGTACCGCCCAGGTCATTTCCGCCGAGCCTGTGCCCAAGGCCAAGAAGCTCCTCAAGCTCCAGGTGGATCTGGGCTACGAGCAGAGACAGGTGGTCTCGGGCATCGCCAAGTGGTACAAGCCCGAGGATCTGGTGGGCAAGAAGATCATTCTGGTGGCCAATCTGGCTCCCGCAAAGCTGTGCGGGGTGGAGTCCAACGGTATGATCCTGGCTTCGGGTGAGGAGGACGTCCGCGTGGTGTTCCTGCATCCCGATACCCGACTGGGTGAGAGAGTGAGATAATCGCTCCGCTTTGAATTG
>JAFULU010000246.1 GCA_017483125.1 Clostridia bacterium | reverse complement strand
GAGGAGCTGAACTTCGCCCGCTACGAGCGTTACAAGGTGATCGAGGAGAACGAGGTCATGTACGAGACCTACCGCATGGAGGATGCCGAGATTTGCATCGCCGCCTTCGGTATCGCCTCCCGCGTCTCCCGCAACGCCGTGGATGCCGCCCGTGAGATGGGCATCAAGGTGGGCATGATCCGTCCCATCACCCTGTGGCCCTTCCCCAAGAAGGCATTCAAGGAGTCCCTGGCCACCTGCAAGGCCTACATTTCGGTGGAGCTGTCCATGGGTCAGATGATCGAGGACGTCATGCTGGCCACCGAGGGCAAGGCCCCCGTCACCCTTTGCAACCGCGTCGGCGGTATGATCCCCTCCCCCGAGCAGGTGCTGGAGAGCATCAAGGAAACCGCCTCTAAGATCGGAGGTAACAACTAATGGTCGTTTTCGATAAACCTCATGCACTCAACGATATCCCCTTCCACTACTGCCCCGGCTGTACCCACGGTATCATCCACCGTCTGGTGGCCGAGGTCATGGACGAGCTGGGAATCGAAGGTAACGCCATCGGCATCGCCCCCGTGGGATGCTCGGTCATGGCCTACAACTACTTCAACTGCGATATGATTGAGGCCGCCCACGGCCGCGCTCCCGCCATCGCTACGGGTGTCAAGCGCGCCCTGCCCGACAGCATTGTCTTCACCTACCAGGGTGACGGCGACCTGGCCTCCATCGGTATGGCCGAGACGGTCCATGCCGCCGCCCGTAACGAGAACATCACCGTCATCTTCGTCAACAACGCCATTTACGGTATGACGGGCGGTCAGATGGCCCCCACCTCCCTGCCCGGGCAGGTGACCCAGACCTCCCCCTACGGCCGTGACGTAAAGCTCTGCGGCTTCCCCATCCGCGTCTGCGAGATGCTGGCCACCCTGGACGGCCCCGAGTACCTGGAGCGCGTCACCGTAAACAACGTCAAGCAGATCCGCAACGCTAAGAAGGCCATCAAGAAGGCTTTCCAGAACCAGCTGGAGGGCAAGGGCTTCTCCCTCATCGAGGTCCTTTCCACCTGCCCCACCAACTGGGGTATGACTCCCCAGGCGGCTCTGAAGTGGATCGACGATAAGATGATCCCCTACTACCCTCTGGGCGTGTATAAGGACAGAACCGCCGCTGCCGAGGCAGCCAAGAAGGAGGAAAACTAAATGAGTACCAAGGAATTTCTCTTCTCGGGCTTTGGCGGACAGGGCATCCTGTTCGCGGGTAAGTTCATGGCCTACAAGGGCCTGACCGAGGGCAAGAACGTGAGCTGGCTCCCCTCCTACGGCCCCGAGATGCGCGGCGGTACCGCCAGCTGCGGCATCATCATTTCCGACGGCGCGGTGGGCTCTCCCATCGTGGCCAAGCCCGACGTATTGGTGGCCATGAATCTGCCTTCTCTGGATCGCTACGAGGCCGCCGTCAAGAAGGGCGGTATGATCTTCTACGATTCCTCCCTCATCGAGCGCCCCCTGAAGCGCACCGACGTCAAGGCTTACGCCATCCCCGCCACCCGCATGGCCGGTGAGAACGGCATCCCCACCCTGGGTAACATGATCCTGGTGGGCAAGATCCTGGCCGCTCTGGGCGAGTACAACGAGGAGGGCGTCAACGCCGCCCTGGCCAAGGTCATCTCCGCCAAGCGCGCCGATATGCTGGAGCTGAACTACAAGGCTCTGGAGCTGGGCGCGAACTACTGAGAACGAGGGGCTCTGCCCCTGACCCCCGCTTAAGGGACTTTTGAAAAAGTCCCTTAAGAATCCCCAAAACTTTTAAAAAAGTACTTGGGAAAAAGTCGATACCCATAAGGGTATTGGCAACCCCCATGGGGCCCCTGCCCCATTCGGTAATCATACATGAAAGGGAATCACCGTCATGAATATTTCCATCACCAAGACCACCTGCCCCAAGGAGAAGCCCGACGCTTCCACCCTGGGCTTCGGTAAGATCTTTACCGACCATATGTTCCTCATGGAGTACGAGCCCGAGCGTGGCTGGTACGACGCCCGCATCATCCCCTTCCAGAATCTTTCCATCCATCCCGCCGCCACGGTCCTGCACTACGGCTCCGAGATCTTCGAGGGTCTGAAGGCCTACCGCCGTGAGGACGGTAAGGTTCAGCTTTTCCGCCCCATTGAGAACATCCGCCGTCTGAACCGCTCCGCCGAGCGTCTGTGCCTGCCCGAGATCCCCGAGGAGCTGGGTATGGAGGTGCTGACCGCCTTCGTGAACATGGAGCAGGATTGGACTCCCTCTGCCCCCGGCACCTCTCTCTACCTCCGTCCCCTGATGTTCGGTAACGACGAGACCCTGGGTGTCCACGCCGTCCATCATACTACCTTCATGATCATCGCCTCCCCTGTGGGCAGCTACTACAAGGAGGGCATCAACCCCGTGGGCATCATGATCGAGGACGAGGACGTCCGCGCCGTCAAGGGCGGTACGGGCTACACCAAGTGCGGCGGTAACTACGCCGCCTCCAACCGCGCCGGCGCCCGCGCCGAGAAGAAGGGCTACGCCCAGGTGCTGTGGCTGGACGGTGTCCACCGCAAGTACATCGAGGAGGTGGGTGCCATGAACGTCATGTTCAAGATAGGTGGCGAGGTCGTGACCCCCATGCTCTCGGGCTCCATCCTGCCCGGTATCACCCGTATGTCCTGCCTGGAGGTCCTGCGTTCCGAGGGCTACAAGGTCAGCGAGCGTCTCATCAGCGTGGACGAGCTGGCCGAGGCCATGGAGAACGGCACCCTGGAGGAGGCTTGGGGCACGGGTACCGCCGCCGTGGTCTCTCCCATCGGCGAGCTGTGCTACAAGGACAAGAAGTACACCGTAAACGGCGGAAGATCGGTGAGGTCACCCAGCACCTGTATGACACCCTCACGGGTATCCAGTGGGGCAAGATCGAGGACAAGTTCGGCTGGACTCTTCCCATTGACTGATCAATTTTCTCCGCGAAAACCGCGCCATAAGGCGCGGTTTTCCTTTCTCCATCAAATACATTTTACTTGGATAAAAAGTTACCGAAAATATTGCGAAACCCCTTGACAAACCGTGAAAATTGTGCTATAATACACCACATCACAGAAATGCAATGAAGGAATTATTCTTTGCCTGTCCTGCTTTCAGAGAGTCGGCGGTTGGTGCGAGCCGATAGAGAGGGTGAAGTAAGTCTCATTCCCGAGCAGAGAGACCCAACCGAAAGAAGTAAGTCTCTCCGGTTTGTCCCGTTACAAGACAGAGGAGCTGATGGGCTCCGATAAGGTGATCTCGCTTTGAGATAACCGAGGTGGTACCGCGAATGAATTTCGTCCTCGGATGTACGTTTGTACATTCGGGGTTTTTGTTTTTCTGCTGATAATTCCAACTATAAGGAGGATTCCCATGAGAATCGCCGACCGTACCCTGTGCCGTGAAAACTGTGCCTTCAGCTTCAAGGAAAAGATCGAGATCTGCCGCCAGCTGGAAAAGCTAAAGGTAGACGTCATCGAGCTGCCCGCCATTGACAACCCCAAGACCGACATTCTGTTTGTCCGCACTGCCTCCTCCTTCGCGGGGGCCAGTGTCCTGTCGGTCTGCGTGGGCATGTCCTCCGAGAGCTTCGACCACGCCGTACAGGCGATCTCCGCCGCCAAACACCCCAGACTCCGCGTGGAGGTGCCCGTGTCCCCCGTGGGCATGGAGTACGGTGCCCATAAGAAGCCTCCCAAGATGATTGAGTGGGTGGCCGCTACCGTGGCCAAGGCTAAGGCGGCTTGCTCCGACGTGGAGCTCTGCGCCGTGGACGCCACCCGCGCCGAGCCCGCCTTCCTGACCGCCATCCTCACCGCCGCCGTGGAGGCAGGGGCCACCGCCGTAACCGTCTGCGACAGCACGGGCGAGAAGATGCCCGATGAGTTCGCCGCCTTCGTCAAGGGGGTCATGGACACCGTGACCGTCCCCGTGGGGGTCTCCTGCGACGACAAGAACGCCATGGCCGCCGCCGCCGCCATTCTCGCCGTCCGTATCGGCGCTGACACCGTCAAGACCGCCGTGGAGGGTGCCTGTGTGTCCCTGGAGGACTTCTGCGGCATCATCCGCAACTGCGGCAACCACTACGGCTTCACCGCAGGGCTCCAGCTCACCGAGTACCACCGTATCCTCCGCCAGATCTCCCGCGTGGTAGCGGGGAAGGGCATCGACCGCGGGGCTTCGGTGAACATCGCCTCCTCTGCCGAGAGCGGCTTTACCCTGGACGCCCGGGATGACAAGAACGCCGTGGCCGCCGCCGTGGCCAAGCTGGGCTACGACCTGTCCGAGGAGGACGTGGAGGCGGTTTACAACGAGTTCGTCCGCGTGGCCGCCAAGAAGACCGTGGGGGCCAAGGAGCTGGAGGCCATCGTCTCGGGCGTGGCCATGCAGGTGCCTCCCACCTACACCCTGGTCAGCTACATGGTCAACAGCTCGGGCGGTAACGCCCTGGCCGCCTCTGCCCAGATCGTACTGGACAAGAAGGGGGAGCAGCTCCAGGGCATCTCCATGGGCGACGGCCCCATCGATGCCGCCTTTGTGGCTCTGGAGCAGATCATGGGATGTCACTTCGAGCTGGACGATTTCCAGATCCAGGCCGTCACCGAGGGTAAGGAGGCTATGGGCTCGGCCCTGGTGAAGCTCCGCGCCGAGGGCAAGCTCTACGCCGGTACGGGTATCTCCACCGACATCATCGGTGCCTCCATCCGCGCCTACCTCAGCGCCGTCAACAAGATCGTCTTCGAGCAAACCGTTTGAAAAAGCGTTGCTTTTTCAAACAAGAAGTTTTTCGTCTTGGCGTTTTGAGAAAACGCCATTCCGCGAAAGCGGAACCGACGCAAAACTTCCACTTGGCTTCTATTGTATGAAAGGAATCATCTGAACCATGAAACTCTCTTTTTCCACCAAAGGGTGGCATAATCATACCTTCGACGAGTTCTGCGACATGGCCTCCTCTCTGGGCTATGCCGGCGTGGAGATCCACAACATCCACGGCCCCATGTTCGTGAGCCGTGACGGCGCGTTTTACGACTACGCCGCCGCCGCCACCCTCCGCCGTCTCTACGAGAAGAAGCTGACCGTCCCCTGTATCGACTGCCTCATTGACCCCTCGGACGCCACTACCGCCGCCGAGGCCGAGGCCGAGATCCTGCACTGCATGGACGTGGCGGGAAGCCTTCGTATCCCCAACATCCGTCTCCGCACCGCCGCCGCTCCCGAGGGAGAGGTGGAGGCCGCCATTGAGAACGTGGCCGCTCTGATCGCCCGCGTCCTCCCCGAGGCCGAGGCCGGCGGGGTGTGCCTCCTCATGGAGACCTCGGGCCTGTTCTGCAGGTCGGTGGCCCTCCGCGACCTGTTGGACCGCTTCGCCAGCGACAGCTTTGGCGCTCTGTGGCAGCTGTCTGCCGCCAACTTCGGAGGCGGTGAGACCCCCGAGGAGATCATCAAGAATCTGGGTGCCTACGTTCGTCACGTCCACTTCTGCGACACCCGCAGAACCGAGGACGGCCTGGAGTTCTGCCTGGCGGGCGAGGGTGAATTGCCCATTTCCGAGATCATGCTGGCCCTCCGCTCGGTGAACTATGACGGCTATATCTCTCTGGTTTGGGATCCCCAATGGTGCGAGGAGCTGGACGATATGGAGATCATTCTCTCCCAGTTCGGCAGCTTCATGAAGCAGTTCGACGATCCCTCCAAGAAGCGCAGAACCCTCTACTTCAACCGCGCCCACACGGGTGAGTACGTATGGGAAAAGGATCAGCTCATTGACCTCACCTTCTCCCAGGTGCTGGACCGCATGGTGGAGGAGTTCCCCGATCAGTACGCCTTCAAGTACACCACCCTGGACTACACCCGCACCTATTCCGAGTTCCGCGACGACGTGGACACCTTCGCCCGCGCCCTGATCTCCATGGGCGTGAAGGCCGGCACCCACGTGGCGGTCTGGGCCTCCAACGTGCCCCAGTGGTACATCGCCTTCTGGGCCACCGTCAAGCTGGGCGCGGTGCTGGTCACCGTCAATACCGCCTACAAGATCCACGAGGTGGAGTACCTGCTCCGCCAGTCGGATACCCATACCCTCATCATGACCGAGGGAGCCAAGGACTGCCATTACGGTAAGATCGTGGCCGAGCTTTGCCCCGAGCTGGAGACCCTCCGCCCCGGCACTCCCCTCCACGCCCGCCGTTTGCCCTTCCTGCGCAACGTCATTACGGTAGGCTACCGTCAAAAGGGTTGTATGGAGTGGCACGAGGCTGTGGCCCGTTCGGTGCAGGTCCCCGTGGAGGAGGTCCACCGCATGGCCGCCGCCGTACACAAGGACGACGTCTGCAATATGCAGTACACCTCGGGCACCACGGGCTTCCCCAAGGGCGTCATGCTGACCCACTACAACGTGGTCAACAACGGTAAGTACATCGGCGACCACATGGAGCTGTCCACCGCCGACCGCATGATGATCCAGGTCCCCATGTTCCATTGCTTCGGCATGGTGCTGTCCATGACCGCCTCCATGACCCACGGCGCCACCATGTACCCCCTGCCCTACTTCTCCCCCAAGCCCGCTTTGGCCTGTGTCCATAACGAGCATATCACCGCCTTCAACGGCGTGCCCACCATGTTTATCGCCATGATGCAGCATGAGGACTTTGCCAAGACCGACTTCTCCTACATGAGGATCGGTATCATGGCGGGCGCTAACTGCCCTGCGGATCTGATGAAGAAGGCCGCAAGACCCGACGTCATGAATATGCGGGAGATCGTGTCGGTCTACGGTCAGACCGAGGCCGCCCCCGGCTGCACCATGTCCAGCTACTACGATTCGTTGGAGGTCAGAACCGAGACCGTGGGCTCCGCCTTTGCCAACGTGGAGTGCAAGATCATCGACCCCGAGACGGGTCTGGACTGCCCCGACGGAGTCAACGGTGAGTTCGTGGCCCGCGGCTACAACATCATGAAGGGCTACTACAAGATGCCCAAGGCCACCGCCGAGACCATCGACGCCGAGGGCTGGCTCCACACGGGCGACCTGGCCTGCCGCCGTCCCGACGGGAACTACCTCATCACGGGCCGCCTGAAGGACATGATTATCCGCGGCGGTGAGAACATCTACCCCAAGGAGATCGAGGAGTTCATCTACACCCATCCCAAGGTGCGGGACGTTCAGGTCATCGGCGTGCCCGATAAGCAGTACGGCGAGGAGATCATGGCCTGCATCATCCTGAAGGAGGGCGAGACCATGACCGTGGAGGAGATGAAGCAGTACATTCTCGACCACATGGCCCGCCACAAGGTGCCCCGCTACATCGACTTCGTGGAGAAGTTCCCCATGAACGCCGCGGGTAAGATCCTCAAGTACAAGATGAGGGAAGAGGCCGCCGAGAGACTGGGGCTGAATAAGTAAAAAGAACGAGGGGCTCTGCCCCTGACCCCCGCAAGCCCCTTTTGAAAAAGGGGCTTGACCCCGAAAACTTTTAATAATGAAGAATACATACACAATCATCGACTCCCACTGCCACGTCTACCCCGCAAAGATCGCGGCGAGGGCGGTGGAGTCCACCGATCATTTCTACGATACCCACGCCCATGGGCAGGGGACCGTCGCCGACCTTCTGGCCGTCGGTGAGGCGGCGGGGTGCGACGGCTACGTGATCCAGTCGGTGGCATCCACCCCCCATCACGTGGAGTCCATCAACCGTTTCATCGCCACCGCGATTTCCGAGGCCGAGAGCCAGGGACACAGCGGCAAGCTCACGGGGCTGGGAACTCTCCACCCCGACCACCCAGACCTGAAAGGGGCGGTGGAGGATATCCTCTCCCACGGCCTCCACGGGGTCAAGCTCCATCCCGATATGCAGAAGTTCTGCATCGACGATGAGCACGCCTACCCCATCTATCGGCTTTGCGTAGAGTATGATCTCCCCATCCTCATGCACATGGGAGATCCCCGCTTCGACTACTCCCATCCCGACCGCCTCTACCGTGTAATGACCGACTTCCCCACCCTTACCGTGGTGGGCGCCCACATGGGAGGCTGGGCCAACTGGGACTACGCCTGCGACAGGCTCTCGGACTTCCAAAACCTCTACGTGGACACCTCCTCCAGCATGGCCACGGCGGTGAAGGACTACGGCATCCAGCCCCACGTCACCTCCCTGACCCCCGCCCATACCGCCGCTCTCATTCGCCGATGGGGCGCGGAGAAGGTGCTGTTCGGCACCGACTATCCTATGTGGTCCCAGGCCGACGATTTGGCCGTCTTCTTTGAGATGGGACTGACCGACGCAGAAAACCGCATGATCCTCTCGGAGAACGCCGAAAAGGTGTTCTCCATCCGCTGAATCCACCGCACATCCACGCGAATCCCCGCAGATCCCCCGCCATTCCATAGCAGATCCATACCGCCGCCCGAATCGCCCCCATCCGCGTGATCCGAGCGGCGTATTTTTGCACAAGGAGGAACGACGACATGACCGTCGCTCAAGCCAAGCCCTCGGGGCGTAACGTATACCTGGATCTCTTCAAATTCTTCCTCTGCTACATGGTCATCTGCATCCATCTGGTGCAGACGGACTACCCCATCTACCCCCTGTACCGCCTGTCGGTGCCCATGTTCTTCCTCATCAGCGGGTATTTCCTCTACACCCCCGATCCCGACAAGGCAAAAGTCCGCGCCCCCGGCTTTGTCCGTCGGTGCGCCACCTACATGGCGGTGGGCATCGCCATCCATACGGTGTATGAGGTCATTGCCTACCTCGTGGACGGCACCAGCGTGGGTTGGCTGCTCACCACCCTGTTCTACGACGACCCCGCCAAGTTCTGGTTCCGCTTCTTCTTTGAGAACGCCCCCATCCCCTACTACACCGTGGGGGCCCAGATCTGGTTTCTGATCGCCCTGTTCACCCTGTCCCTGGTGCATTACCTGCTGGCGAGGAGCGGGAAGCTGTGGTGGTACAAATGGATCGTCCCCGTGTGCTTTGTCTGCTACTTCTTCTTTACGGCGGGGGTCTACTTCTTCCAGCCCGAGACCGCCGTCCAGATGCGGTATATGCGTAACGCCTGGTTCTTCGGTCTCCCCTGCTTCGGTCTGGGGTATCTGATCGCGGGGATCAGGTGGCCGCGGGGGCGGTTGGCGCAGGTGATCTACGGTGTGCTGGGCGTGATCTTCTTCGGCTTGCAGATCTGGGAGGACTCGCTGTGGCGCACCCCCAACTGCAAGATCGAAATGTATATCAGCGGTGTCAGCGCCGCCGTGTGCCTGCTCCAGCTCTTCCTCTGCATCCGCCGCGCCGAGTGCTCCTTCTACTACAAGTGGATTGGCAAATCCGCGCCCTTCTACGTCTACATACTCCACATGGTCGTGGCGGTAACGCTGGCGAGATTTGTGGAAATGGAGAATCTCTACCTGCAATCGCTGGCGGTGTTTTTGATCTCCTTCGGGATCTACGAGGCGGTGTACCTCGGGCAGATGGGGGTCAGGTATATCCGCGAAAAGAAGGGAACTGCATAAAAATGACCCACCCGCGAAAAACGGGTGGGTTTTGCTATGGGAATGGGTCAGTTATCCTCATCCTTGGACAGATCGTCGTACATCCTCTTATACAGCTCCAGCATCTCCATGAGGTTCAGCTCGCGGGTCTTGAAGACGTCGCACACGGCCTCCACCTGCGCTTTACGGGATTCGCTTCGGTCTTCCTCGTCCTCCTCCCCGTCCAGCATGGCGAGGGCGTTGGTCAGGTGACGGAGGGAGCTTCCGTCCTCCTCGGTCAGGTGCTTTTGCAGGGCAGAGATCTGTGCGAAGATCTCTCGGGCGGTCAGTTTGGTCTCTTCCATATGGTCCTCCTTTATCGGATGGTCAGCTCCATGGCCACCGTGCTGATGGCGGGCTCTGCGGGGATTTCCAGAATGCCCTTGTCCACCATGGAATCCAGCAGAATGCTGCGTACTTTCCACATGGTGGAGGAGGCGCAGTAGGGAAGCTGCTCCTCCAGAATGGCGTGACCCTCGCGGCGGAGCAGCTCGACCATGCGGTCGAATATGGCCTGGGCGGAGGCCTGCAGGGCGGCGTACCCGGGGAGCGCGGTGATCTTGGCTCGGATGGCTTCTTTTTCCTCACCACGGAAGGTGATGATGTTGGGGACGACCTTGCCGTCCTCATTGACCGAGAAGGTGTAGGGGTTGCGGCGGTCAAAGATCTCTTTTTCGGTGGGGGTCAGGGTATTCACGCTACGATCCTCCGAGATCAGCTCACCGATCAACTTGATGGCGGGGGAGCTCCAGGTGGCGGCGCGGTCCCACATATCCCACTTGCCGATCTGGTAGCTCCAGAAGGTGGTGCCCAACATGGAGCCGCTATGTCCCACGAACCACTCCTCCTCGATGCCCTCGCCCTCGTAGCCGATGAAGCCCCAGCTATCATTGGGATGCTTGTGCTTCACGGGAAATTCGTGGGTGTGACCCTTGCAGCCGCGGACACACTGATCCAGCAGCTCCAGGGCCAGGTGCCACTTCATGTCCCCGTCGGTCATGGCCTCGGGGATGAAGCATCCCTTGCGGTAGATGGGGATGGCTTTGTCCATCAGGGCATTGTACCGCTCCGCCCAATCGCGGGTCATGAGGATCAGCTCGTTGCGGATGGTGATCTGGAGATCGCGGCTCTCGATGAAAAAGTTGGTGACGTAGCGGTTGCCCACCTCCTTGAGGAGCCCGGCATCCACCAGCGCGGCGATCTCCTCCTCCATGTAGGGCATCGCCACACCGACGGCTACCGACAGCTCCTCTGCAGTGGACGGGTTATTGCTGGCCTCCAGCAAAATGTTCCTGGGAAGCATACGCTGAACGGCGGAATAGGGCAGGCCACTGTCCTGACATCCGCTGGATACGAAGCTCACCTCCTCGGGCTTATAACTCTTAGGTCCAAATTCTCTTGCCATTTTCATTCCCTCCTTGAGAAGATTACGGGAGCGGAACAGACGGGATTTCACCGTACCCTCGGGCTGGCCCAGGGCGCGGGCGATATCGCTCACCGATCTGTCCTCGATGTAGTAGGCTACCACCACCTCGCGGTAGTCCCGACCCAGAAAGGCCAGCTCACGGCGCAGGACGGCCATTTCCTCGTCGCGGGCGTATGCCTCGGCCACGGATGGGGTGGTGTTGTAGCCCCCCGCGGTGAGGATGTTTTCGGTCTCGGGATCGTCGGGGTCGATGAAGGACTCGTTTTCCCCGCGGCGGCGGTTGGTCTTGGCCCACAGGGCATAGCGGTTGCGCGCGATCTGCCATACCCAGGCGGGGAAGCTCAGAATCTCCACACCCTCGTGAAGGGCGGTCAGGATCTGAAGCGTGATATCCGAAGCCAAGTCCTCGGCCTCATGGGAGTCGCCTGTCTTGCGGAGGCAGAAGTAGAAGATCTTGCCCATGTAGTCACGGGCGTACTCCTCCGCCAGGCGGTGTTGATCGGTCATGTTCCTCACTCCTTTCGGTCATATAGTGTGGGGAAATGGGGAATGGTTGCAAGAAATTTTCTAAAATTTGGGTTTATTGGTGGTTTTAAAATGCAATTGTAGGGACCGGCGTCCCCGACGGTCCGCCACCTACCCACAAAAGTTCGTTGTCGGGTATATGTTATTTGCGGACCGTCGAGGACGCCGGTCCCTACATTTGAGGGTAAACCCACCGTTGAACCCCAATGAACGATCCCCACGGAGGCTTTGAACTTCCGTGGGGATTCCTATTACATGGGTCTATAGCCGAGAAGGATCAATCCTTCTTCTTCCATACCGCCACGGCCGCGCCCGCGATCATCAGCAGCGCGATACTGCCCAGAGCCGACCTACAGCCGCCCTTGGGGGCCTCGGTATCGGACTCGGCGGTAGTGCCGTCGCCCTCGGTGGGCTTGTCGGTGTCGGGGGTGGGATCGGCGGTGGGGGCTTCGGTGGCGGGCTCGGTGTCAGGCTCGGTGGGAGCCTCGGTGTCAGGATCCGCGGCCTTGGCGGTCAGGGTCACAGGCTGGGTGTAGAAGGTGACCACGGCACCCGAGACCTTACCCTCGTAGGTCAGAATGTAGGTGACCTCGCCCTCACCCTTGACGGTCAGCTTGCCATCCTTGACCTCGGCGATGTCCTCGCCCGCAAGGAAGATGATGCTCTTGTAGTTCTCGGCGGTGGTATCGTGGCCGTAGATGGTGACCGCCAGCTCCAGGGAGACCTCGGCACCTACCTCCACGGCGGCGGAGACCACGGGGTTATAGACGTTGCGGACGATACGGCGGAAGACGTTGGCGTTGTCACCCGTCAGACCCGAGTAGCCCCACAGAAGGTGGCTCTTGTAGGTGTCCAAATTGCCGCGGAAGGTCCAGGGGTAGATGCTGATACCGCGCTGGAGAGCGGCGCGGATGTCGTTGGCCTCAAAGCCGCCCGTGGAGGGGTTCAGGGTGGCGTTGTACTTACCGATGAAGGTCATGGCCGAGCGGAACTCCGCCTCGGGATCCAGACCGTTCATGTAGCCGCCGCAGAGAGCGCCCACGCTCATCTCGGGGTAGTCCTTACGCATGGCGGCCATGATGGGCTCGTTGAAGGTGATGACCGAGCACTGGTCGTACATATCGTACTTGTCCACACACTCCTTGACGGCCTTCACGATGGCGGTCTTGCCCGACTTGATCTCAATGAAGAGCTGGCAGTCCTTGTCCTTGAAGGCCTCCAGATACTCGTTCAGGGTGGGAACGCGGCAGTTCTTGTACTTGGCGTTGTTCTCGTAGCCACGGTTGACGTACAGCTCCTTGAGCTCTGCCAGAGTGGAGCCCTCCACCGAAATGTCCTTGTTGCAGGTACGGCCCGTGGTGCCGTCGTGCATGACCACCACCTCGCCGTCGGTGGTGAGGTAGACGTCCAGCTCGATGACGTTGGCACCCTGCTCAAAGGCGAAGAGGGAGCCCTCCACCGTGTTCTCGGGGGCGTTGGCGGGGATACCGCGGTGACCGATGTTGAGGGTGGCGCGGGTCACAGTATTCTTGGCCAGCTTGTTGCAGGCGATATCCAGCAGATCGTCGGTGGCGTCGGAAACCACACCGATGGCTCCCGACAGAAGGGCGTCGTACTGCTCGGTGACGGTGGGTTCATCGGCGGCCTTGGCCCAGACGTTGACCTGGCGGGTGTAGAGGTACTGCACAGTGGCGGTGTCGCAGACAGCGGCGGGGAGAAGGGCCATGGTGCCGTTGTTGATCTTGATGGAACGGCGGATGTCGAGACACTGCTCCTCGGTGAGGGTAGCGGCGTCCTTGTAGGTCTCGGTGTAGTCGATGACGGCGGTGACCTGGGGGAGGGTGGTGCGGAAGTCCTTGATGACGGCGGGGTCGGCGGAGACCACCATCACATCGTAGAACTTGGCGGCCTTGAGGTACTGGACCAGGGCGTCGGCGGTGGCCTTGTCGGAAAGGTAGAAGGCGGGGATGATCCTGTAATCATGGGCGGTGAAGATCTCCTCCATGGTGGCGAAGGGCTGACCCTCGGCATCCAGGGCCTTCAGCTCGGCGTTGACGCGGTACAGCCCCAGAGCGGGAAGGGCCTTGGCACCCACCATAGCCTCCAGCTCGGCCTTGGAGTTCACCTCGCGGATCATGGAAACGTCACCCACGATGTTGGTCTGAGGCTGGGCTACGGTGACGTTGCTCTTGGGCTTGTCGGCGGGGGCTACCACAGTAGCGCCGTCCACCTTCGCGTTATTGGCCACCTCCTCGGGGGTGAGGGCGCGGTTATAGAAGCGGATGGAGCGATAGACGGTAGAGAATTTCTTGGAGGCTTGGGCGTGACCGATGAAGAGGTTGTCGGCGCCCATGGCGGTGTCGGCCGAGACCTTGGCCACGATAGTGCCGTCCACGT
>JAFULU010000245.1 GCA_017483125.1 Clostridia bacterium | reverse complement strand
TGGGCAAAGCCCGGGGTAAACGAATCGTGATCGCAATTGGAATTGCGTGTGAAAGAGCAGAAGGAAATTTGTATGCTATGCTTGGTGGAATCAGGGAAGGCTGAACGAAAAGCCCTTTCTGATTTTGCATTTTGCAGTTTGCATTTTGCATTCCGACTGACCGAAGGTCAGTCGGTGTAGCCCAGAGCCTTGTGGATCTCATCCCCCACGGGAACAAAAATATCCTCAAAGGCCGAGCGCAGGAAGTAGCGGCCGTAATTCTCGCCGTCGATCTCCACGTCCTCGGCGTACTCCACGTAGGTCAGGGTGTAGTAGAAGCCGGGGTACTGGACCGACTCAAAGCGGACCTTGTAGCTCCGCAGGGGATTGCCCGCGGGGTAGGGAAGGTTCTTTCCCGAGGTGAAGTCGGTGACGATGGAGGCCAGGACTACCACATCCTCTATGCGGTGCAGCTCGTGAACCGTCTCGGTGCTGTCGGTGCAGATATGGAGGATGGAGGGAGCCATCTCCAGCAGAGTGGGCATGGTGATCCCCGCGGCGTAGACGATATTGAAGTCCTCGGTGGCCAGGATCTCGGTGGGATCGGCACCGGGGACGGTGTAGAGGGCATAGGACTCCTTGGGGGTGAGGGCCAGCTTGCCGTACTCCTTGACCAGCTTGGTGGCCTCGTAGACCGTAGAGGCGTGGCTGTAGGTGATCTGGGTCTGCTTGTCGTAGAGACCGTTCTCCCCGGGCTTGAGGGTGGCCTTGCAGGAGGCCAGGGTCAGGGCGCAGAGCAGGGCGGCGAGGGCTACCAAAGCGGTCTTTCGGATGATTGAGGCTTTCATGGGTTTTCCTTTCTGTGGCGGATCAGTAGCCGAAGATCCCCGAGAGGGAATCGTCGTTTTCGATCCATTCCTGAACGTCGATGACGCGGTACTCGGTGGGGGTGTCGCGAATGACCACCTTGGCAATGCCCGCGTTGAGGATCATGCGCTTGCACATCATGCAGCTGTTGGTGCCCGCCACCAGAGAGCCGTCCTTGGGATCGGTGCAGACCATGTACAGAGTACCGCCCAGCATCTGGTCGCGGGAGGCGTTGATGATGGCGTTGGCCTCGGAGTGGAGGGAGCGGCACATCTCGTAGCGCTCGCCTCTCGGGATATTCAGCTTATCCCGCATACAGTAGGCCAGATCAATGCAGTTGGCACGGCCGCGGGGGGCGCCGTTGTAGCCCGTGGACAGAATGACGTCGTTCTTGACGATGATGGCACCGTAACGCTTACGCAGGCAGGTGCAACGCTCGGCCACGGTCTGGGCGATATCGAGGTAGTAGTTCTCCTTGGAAACGCGAGGGGACATAGGAACCTCCGAAATATGTATTTGGGTGTATGGACAAGGGTGCATATATCTTCAATATACCATTATACCATAGATTCGTGAACAAATCAAGCATATTGGGAAAGGATTTTGCTTTTCGACGGATTTTCACGAAAAAATGCCCCCTTCCGTGGGTGGAAGGGGGATGAGGGGAAGAATCACGCGTGCTCCGCACCCTCGTCGGGCTCCAGCTTTTTGCGCCCGATGAGCACGATGGCAACGATAATGAACTCCAGCACACCGCAGAGCATGGTGAGCAGGGGGGTACCTGTTCTGTAGGTGTACCCGAAGGCGGTGAAGGAGAAGTCCATGGTCAGCTCGGTGAAGATGATACCAAAGAGCATACCCGCCAGAGACCCGAGATTGAAGACGATCTGGTAGAAGGAGGTGTAGGAGTCTCGGTTGGTCAGGGGCATATTGATGTACTGGAAGTTGAGGAAGGCTGTGTTGTGTCCCGTGCCCGCGAAGTGCTGGGGCACACGCACCAGAAGCACCAGGGGGACGTAGAGGGGGATAGTCAGGGCCAGGGAGCCCAGATTCAGGGTGAAATCCCCGGGGCGCACAAAGCCGTAGAGGATCTGCAGGGGGGCTACGATGAGCAGGGAGACGGCGAAGACCTTGAACCAGGAGGTCTTCTCGATCCGTTTGCGCCAGAAGTTCATGAAGAGCATGTAGAAGGGGCCGTAGAGGAAGATGATGACGTTGTAGAAGGTCTGGGTCATGCCCACGGTGTCCAGCAGGTAGAAGTTGAGCTGGGAGGAGTAGCAGTAGAGGGAGAACTGCCAGAGGAACACCACCAGCATGGTGCGCATGAACTTCTTGTTGCGGATGGGGATGGAGATGATGTCCGAGAATTTGGGAGTGCGGACCACGGGATACTCCACCTCACGGGGAATGAGCAGGAAGATGACGTTGACAACGCCCAGCCCGAAGGCGAAGTAGCGCAGAGCCAGAATGAACCAGTCGGCCAGGTGGTCGCAGAGCCATCCCGCGCAGAGCATGAGGATGCCCGAAATGAAGGCGTTGAGGAACTGGGAGATGGTCATGTGGTAGGCCCGTACCTCCTCGGGCTGAAAACGGATGTGCCAGGCCGCATAGCCCGCCGTGGCGATGACGTTGAACAGGGAGGAGAGGAAGGAGACCGCGATCATCCAGCCAAGGAGGGTGGCGTAGTCCTCGATGAGGGCGGGGAGGAGGGTCAGGCCCACTACGTTGAGGAGGTAGTAGGCCAGCTTACAGCCCGCCAGAAGCCACCGCCTGCGGGGGAAGCGGCTGAGGAGACCGGGGGTGAAGAACACCAGCATAGAGGCCAGGAAGGGGATGAAGTTGAGAAGACCCACTCCCGTGATGTCCACGTTGTAGCTCTGGAGGAACTGGGTGTAGAAGATGCCCGAGGTGATGTAGAGCAAAAAGCACTCCACCACCGAGTAGACCAGCAGGCACACCCGCCCGCGGGCATCGGGATCCTTGAAATTGTAGGTTTTTCTGAAAACAGATTGATTGGCACTCACGATCATGATCGTCCTGTTACTTGAATTAGGGGTTATTCCTTGGTTTCCCGCTTGGTCCAGACCAGCGATCCCTCCACCTGCTTGACCGCCAGCTCGGAGGCGCGGTCATAGACGAAGAGGGAGAACTGCCAGTCCACGGGATAGGCGTCCAGATAGTTGAAGATGGCGGTGTAAGCGCGGTCCATGACCTCCCGGTCGGCACCGTACTCAAAGTTCAGCACGAAGACGCTGGAGAAGAAGTCCTCGGAGATGACCTTGCGAACAAGGTAGATCTCGCGGATACAGCCCTCGGAGACCTGCTCCATGTAGGCCAGAATGTCGGGGAGCATATCCCCCAGCCCCTCCTCCTTGACCAGACGGTCACGGGGGTTCAGCTCTCCCGCCTCGTTGTGGTTGTAGGCGTGGGCGGCGTACTGGGTGTCGGCGCGGCGGAGGTAGGTCTCGTACTCCTCCTTCAGCCCGCAGAGGGTGCAGTATTCCTCCACCAGCTCAAAGCCGTCCTTCATGTAGTTCTTGTTGAGGTCGATGGCGCGGTAGATGCAGTCGATACCGCAGACGTCGTAGCGGTGGAGCATCTGCATTCCCTTGAAGTAGAGGGCGTGCGCCAGGGCGAACTGGTTGGTCTCGGTCTCCAGAATGGTGTCGCAAAGCGCCTCGGCCTTGGCGTACTGGCAGGTGTCGCGGTAGGCGTTGATGACGGGGGAGAGCTCGGGGGTGGTGTAGCCCGTGGGGTCCTGCTCGTAGGCCTCGACGGTGGCCAGAGGCTCCAGATACTCCCTCTTGCGGTAGGCGGCGTAGCTGTGGCTCAGCTCGCGGCGGATCCGCTTGTCCACCAGACCCACCGCGGTCAGCACCTCCTGCCCGTAGGGGGTGGACAGATCGGGCACCCAGTCCGCGGAGGCAGGTGCCTGGGCGTCGGGGGTGAGGGATCTCCAGCTGTCAGCGAACAGATCGCTGCCGCGGGTCTGCTCGGTGGGAAACTCACGGGACAGCATATCCAGCCAGACCTCCCGCCGCTCGGACAGAGCCTTGCGGTAGGCGTCGCAGACGTCCCGCTCAAAGTGTTCGTGAAGCTCGGGCTCGTAGTAGAAGGGCTTCGTCAAAAACTCGCTGGCCTCAAAGGTGAAGTGCCGCCACATGGCCTTCTTGCACATGGCACCCACCGCGGCGGCGGGATCGCCCTGCTCTTTGATACGGCGGTCGGCCATGCTGTCAATGTATCGCTTGTAGGCGGTGACGTAGAGGTCGTACTCCCACTCCAGCGTGGCGTCGGCGTAGGAGAAGAAGCGGTCGAAGACGAAGGTGGTGGGACGGATCTCGGCCCCACCCAGCTCCCCCAGACGGTGGATCCGCATGAGGCGGTTGTACTCGGCGGGACGGGAGAAGTAGTCAAAGGAGGCCAGGAGACATTGGTAAACCTCGGCCTCGGTGAGGGTGGTGAGGAGACGGGTACCGAGGAAGACCACGTAGGTCTTGCCGAAGATATTGACGTCACAGTCACAGTCGCGGGTCAGCTCCATGCGGATATGACCCTTGATGCCCACCTCGGCGGCGGCCTTTTTGGCCATGGCCTCCAGAAGGGGTAGGGCACCCTCGGGAACCAGAGCCTCCTTGTTCAGTTTCTTGGCGAACACCACGGCGAAAATGCGGTAGAAGGCCATGGCGAACAGCCCCATGGAGAGGAAGGAGGCGACAAGCCCCAGGATGATGCGCCAGTAGCTTGCTCCCTCATACACGCAGGTGAGGAACAAAGAGCCAAAGGCGAAGGGAATGGCGAAGTAGAGGATCAGAAGGAAGATGGGGACGGCCTCCATGCCGTCGTATCTGGCCATGACCGCCTTGGGATCAGCCTTGACCTCCTCGGCGTGACGCTCCAGAAGGGCGCGGCGCTCCTCGGGGGGCATACCGAAGTGTCTGCGGGCAAAGATGCGGGCGGCGGTACGGTTGAAAATACAGATCAGCACCAGCGCGGCCATGAGAATGAGGATGAGGGGCGCGCCGTCAAAGGCGGGAAAGAGGGACTTGATGCCGTAACCGCACAGAAGGGTGCCCAGCCACAGAAGGACGGAGCACAGGGCGGTACAGCCCGCGGTATAGTCAGGTTGCAGTTTGTTTTTGGACATGGGAACTCCTTTGGGTCGCGGTGGGTATGGTGAAGGGGGAATGACCCCCTGTATGATCAGCGGTTACAAGTATAGCACAGATGGAGGGAAAAGTCAAGTGACAAAAGGAAGTTTTGGTCAACCAATAGTCTAATCACATCAAAAAAGCGACCCGATACCGAGCCGCTCCTTTTGTCAGAATCTCCGCGCGTACCCGCACCGCCTGCAAAGCTCCTCGGTGGCGCACCGCCGCTGAAAGCCCTCCCGCATGGCGTTGGCGCGGGGGGACTCGACAATTTCCTCCACGGGAGTATCGAAAATATTCCCCAGGGTGATGACCCCCTCCCGATCCAGACAGCAGGGAACCACCCGCCCGTCGCAGAGGATGGCGAAATGATCCTTCAAGCCGTAGCAGAAGACCTTGTCACCCCGATCCTCTGCCTCTCTGTCGGGCCACTCGAAGCGGTCACCGTACTCCAGATGGAGCTTGTCCCGCATTCGCGCGCCGCGAGGGGAGAGCTTCCACGGGGTGGTGTCGGTATCGGGGAATCTTTGACGGAGATAATCCAGGGTGCGGGTATTGTTGCCCCCCAGAGCCTCCCCGTGGCCGTCCAGATTCCACAGGCGCAGGACGGTCAGCACCCCGTTTTTGGATGCCTCGTCGGCAAAGTCCAGAATGTCGTCCAAATATGCGCCGTGGGCGGCAGAGTCCTCCCCGTCCTCAAAGCTGTGGACAGAAATATTCACCTTGTAGACCCCCGCCTCGATCAGCTCCCGCCCCCGCTTGGAGAGGAGGGTACCGTTGGTGGTGACGGCGGATTTGAAGCCCTTGGACTTGGCCAGGCGGATGAAGTCGGGCAGGTCGGGGTGGGTCAGAGGCTCCCCCATAACGTGGTAGTAGAGGTATTCGGTGACCCCCTGCAGGCGGTCGGTGACGGTGTCAAACTCCGACAGGCTCATGCGGCGGAGGGGGCGGGTAGTCCCGGGGCAGAAGGAGCAGCTGCGGTTGCAGATGGTGGTGATCTCAATATAGGCGCGTGCATACATGGCGTTCTTCTTTCTTCAGAGGGTTTCGTCTCCGTCGGGGTGGAGGCAGAGCCGCCCCTTTTCTTTTTCTTTTCGCAGGTCTTCAAAGCAGATCGCAAAGGCCTTCTCCACAGCGGCGGGGGTGTGGTAGGTCTTGTCGTCTTGGGGATCATACAGAACACCGTCACAGCCTCCGACGGCATAAGCGGCGATCCCGTAGGCCAGCAGGATGGACAGGGAATCCCCGTAGCTACAGGAGAGAAGAATGGAATGGGTCGCTCCCGCAAAGGGATCCTCCTCGGGGATAACCTCGGCGGGACGCTTGCCTGTCAAACGCTCCCACAGGGTGGGCTTGCGGGGAGGCGCGGGCTCGAAGGTATACTCGTCGAGGTAGTATTCGGGTGCGATGCGGTAGACGACCTCATCTCCCACAAGATCGGCGGTGCCCACAAAGGGGAGACAGCCCTCAAAGGCTTCGGGATGGAAATCGGGATCAAAGTGCCCGTGGAAGCCCAGCGTGTCCAGGTATGCCTCGCAATCGGCCACCGAAAAGCGGGACGGATCCTTGATGTAGATATGCAGATCAAAGCTCATGGGAATACCTCCTTTTTCAGTATTATACCACACATCCGCCCCTCTTGTCAACCGCCCCGCCTCCGCACCCCCAAGTTTTTCCCTGACTCTTGACAAAAAACGCCTTTTGTGCTATGATGAAAGCACAAAAACACGTAAAGGAGGCGCGCCATGAAGTACATCCGTTCCCTCGCCATAGCCCTTTGCCTGACCCTGCTCCTCCCCCTCGCCGCCTGTACGGGCAGGCAGGGGAACACCGATACCACCGCGGGAGAGGATACCACCGCGTCGCCCCCTGCCGATACCCCCTCCGACACCGAGGCTCCCACGGCTCCTCCCGAGACCGAATCCGACACCGAGCCCGACACCGAGCCCGCCCCCGAGACGGATCCTCTCGCGGCGCTGGAAGCCCTCCAAGCCACCCTGGCCTCGGGCATCTATGAGTCGGAGACATCTCTGACGGGTATGGTGGGCTTTACCGACCCTGCCGCCGTGGGGGTTGATCCCGCCGCCTTCACCACCGTCCGCTACCCCATCCCCGCCGATAGCGACTGCGCCAAGGTCTTCTCGGCCGCCGACTACGGTATCACCCCCGAGAGCGAGGACAACACCGCCGCCCTAAAGTCTCTTCTGGAGGAGATCAAGGGGGTGGAGGGACTGAAAAAGCTGGTCTTGGCGGAGGGTGTCTACCGCTTCTCCGAGACCGTCAAGCTGGCGGGGCAGAAGGATCTCTACCTCTGCGGTCCCAAGGACGGTGACACCTATACCTTCCTCATGACCAAGTGGACCCCCGGGATCACGGTGGATAGCTGCGAAAATATCCACTTCAACGGCCTGCGCTTTGACTACGAGCATCCCTCGGCCATCACGGGTGAGGTGGTGAGCTTTGACCGCAAGAGCTGTGCCGTGACCATTCTGGTGGACGAGCCCTACGACCTCAGCCGCCCCGAGTACAACGGCGGTAAGATCAGCTACGGCTCCTACATGGAGTACCGCTACGACGAGGCCACCGAAGCCTACGTCCCCGATTACACGGGCAACCTCCTCTACAACAGCACGGGTGACGGCATCATCCGCATCAAGTCGGGCACCTACGACCCCGAGACCCGTCAGCTGACCATTGGCTTTGACAGTGCCGACGACGTCAAGAAGGGCACCCGCGTCAGCGTGGCCTATACCATGTACGAGCACTTTGGCTTCCGCGCTACCTACAGTCAAAACGTCTATCTGGAGGACGTCTGGTTCTACCACACCGCGGGCATGGCCATGGGGGCCACGGCGGTGGAGAACCTCTACGTCAACCGCCTCCGCATTACCCCACCCGAGGGGACGGGCCGCCTCATGACCGCCACGGCAGACTGTATGCACTTCTACAGCTGTACGGGCGAGGTGGTCATCTCGGGCTGCTACATTTCCCACTCCCACGACGATGCCCTGAACATCAAGGGAGCCTACGCCAAGGTCTCCCACAATCTCCCCCATGAGATCACCTGGGACAACAGCTGCGGCACCCTGTCGGTGTCGGTGGGGGATGTGCTGGACGCCTACGAGACCGCCACCTTCCGCTATATCGGCTCCTACACCGTCACCGCCATCGACCGCGACCGCCTGACCTACACCGTGGCCGAGCGCATCGGGGAGGATCTGTCGGATGCCCTCATCTGCAACGCCTCCACCAGCCCATCCCTTACGGTGGAGAACTGCTTCATCGGCAACAAGCGCAACCGCGGCCTCCTCATCCAGTGCCGTGAGGTCACCGTCCGCAACAACACCTTCCAGAATATTCTCCACGGTGCCATTCAGGTTCACAGCGTGGCCGACATCTTCGCAGAGGGCATCATGCCCCGCAACGTCATCATCGAGAATAACAAGTTCATCAACAATAACGTAACCGACGTCAATATCTTCACCTGGGGCCCCTCCGGTACTACCCCGGGTACCATCATGGGGGTCACCGTCCGCCACAACTTCTTTACCGAATCGGGCTCCAACGCCGTGCATTTCCTCGGCGCGGGCAAGTCCTCTGCCGAGGGCAACTTCTTCTGCATCAGCCGAAGCAACGCCGTCCATCTGTCCACCTCCACCGAGATCACCGTGAAGGACAATATTACCCTGCGGGACAAGAGCAACTCCAAGAGTGCCTTCAGCGTGGCCGAGGACGTGAAAGCCCTGACCCTGACGGGGAATATCACCTACAATACCAAGGGTCAGGTGGAGGAGACCGACCGCGCCGATGGCCCTCTCCCCGAGCCTCCCGCCCCCGGTACCGCCTTTGCCCCCTCCCTGAACGCCCTGCGCGCGGGCTTTACCTATAACTGGAGTCCCGACGGCGTGGATATGGATCTGACGGATTCCACCCTCCGTATCGCCGAGTCCTCCTCCGCCCCCGCTGCCCTGCAGAGCGGTATGACCCCCGAAAAGGGCTTCTCCACCCATATCCTCGTGGCCGAGGGCAAGGGAGATCACGCCCTCAGCGGTCTTTCCTACAAGGTGAATCCCGCTTACTATAAGGCGGGCACCGTCTACTATCTCACCCTCTCGGTGGCAACCGAAGCCCCCGTCGCGGTGGAGCTGGTGGCTATGACCGAGGGCGGCACCCGTACAGCCGTCAGCTTCAGCCTGACCGCGGGTGTCCAGACCGTCAGCCTCGCCTACCGTGTCAGCGAGGGCGACCGTGGCATGGCTCTGCGGGTCAACGAGGGCACCACTCTGTATCTGGGCAATCTGGCGGTGGAGCTGTCCGACGGCGGCCCTACCCTCAATCAGCTCAAGTCCGAGTCGGGCTATACGTGGGACATGTCCGCCACCGTCTTTGAGAACAGCACCACCTCCCGCGTGGGGGATCTCGCCGACACCGCCGCCCGTGAGGCCCTGCTGGCCGCGGGGTACAGCGAGGCCGACCCCGTCTGCATCGTCAAGGGCGGTATCCTGCAGGATTTCTTCAAGGCCTCCTTCTTTGTCCCCGGCACCACCTACGAGCTGACCTTCAGAACCTACGCCGCCGCCTCCCACGGCTACCTCATTGCCATGGACTCCACCCCCGGCAACTTCGCCCAAACGGGGAACGACTTCATCGGAAAGGGCTACTGTGAGCGCACCGTCACCTACACCGTGGGGCAGAACGGCGACTACGCCCTGACCTTCTACAATATCCCCGAGACCTACCTCGTGAGCATGACCTTCCGCATCGTGGAATGATCCAAGGAGAATACTATGACCGAAACCACCCAAACCGTCTTTGAAAAGCACCAGATCCGCAAGTCCTACGCCCAAAAGAGTGCTTTCATCCAATACGTACAAAACACCGCTACTAAGCTGGGCTATCAGAGCCGCATGGAAAAGGGCTACCTCGGTGCCCGTAACGTCGTGGTGGGGGATCCCGACACCGCCAAGGTGGTCTACACCGCCCACTACGACACCTGCGCGGTCATGCCCTTCCCCAACTTCATCACCCCCAAGTGTATCTGGCTGTTCCTTCTCTACCAGATCCTGGTCGGGGTCTTGCTGGTGGCGATCCCCTCAGCCCTTGTGACGGGGATCTTCTTCGGTCTGGCCGCCTGCGGGATCGAGGCCAATGCTCTGCTCCTCTATGACCTCTGGCTCATCCTGATCCTGGCCGTCTGCTGGCTCATCATGGCAGGCCCCGCCAACCGACACACCGCCAACGACAATACCTCGGGGGTCACCACCCTCCTGGACACCATGACCGCCCTCCCCGAGGAGCTGCGGGGTGAGGTCGCCTTTGTCTTCTTCGACCTGGAGGAGATGGGCCTCTTCGGCTCGGCGGGCTTCGCGAGCAAGCACAAGAAGGTGACCAAGAATACCTTGGTCGTCAACTTCGACTGCGTGTCCGACGGAAACAATATCCTGTTCGTCCTCCGCAAGGGCGCGACCCTCTATATCGAGGCCATCCAGACCGCCTTCCCCTCCACCGAGACCTTTGCGGTCGAGGTGGTCTCCAAGGGCGCCATCTACCCCTCGGATCAAGCCAATTTCGTCCGCGGCGTGGGCGTGGCGGCCTTGAAGAAGACCAAGGGTGGCCTGCTCTACATGGATCGCATCCACACGGGGAGGGATACGGTCTACATGGAGGAGAATATTGCATACCTTACCGAGGGAGCCGTGCGCCTGGCGGGGAGCTTGAGCGAAAAGTGAGTTTTTCCACATAAGAAAAAGGATGACCTTTACTGATGAGGTCATCCTTTTTGTTGGTAGAGGGAGCGTACATCGAAAATTGGGGTTTAGCGGGCTGTTGGGTTTCCTCGTGAGCCTTCCCTTGTAAGGGAAGGGGGACCGCGAAGCGGTGGATGAGTAGCCGATAAATGGACATTTCCCGAAGGGAAATGATCTGCTTTCCTCCATATAAAAACCTTTCCTGATAGTGCTTTATAGTGCTTTTCCCATCGCAGATCAAAAACTTTTCGTGTGGCTACTCATCCGTCACGCCCTAAGGGCGTGACACCTTCCCTTACAAGGGAAGGCATTTAACGCGGAAACCCAACTCACCGATAAACCCAAATGAGAATGTCTTGCGACCTTCGGTGATCCGAATCACTCAAAACATCTCCACAGGGCACTCCACCATTTCAAGACACCCCTCCAGCCCCCGCAAGGGCAGGAAGCAGGGCAGGAAGAAGCCCTCCATGTAATCCTTGTCGGTCACAAGCTCCAGAGCCTTTTCCTCCAGAGAAGCCTTGCGGAGACCCTCCAGAAGAGGCAACGCGCAAGCGGCGGCGCGGGCGGCGGTGCCTTCTGCCCACAGGATGGCCTCCTCGGCCATGGAAACGGTCAACCTCCAGAGAAGAGCCACGTCCTGGGCCCGGTAGGCGGCGGTCGTGTAGTGGAAGGTGGTGAAGTACCGTTGGGCGTTGGGGGTACCGAGGATGGAAGGCTGGGTATCCCCAAACTCACCCGTGAGGAACAGATCCCCGCTGACCACCGCTACGCCGTCCGCCAGCATGGCTTGGATCTCGGGGCGCTCCACGCAAGCCTTCCCCATGCCCGACAGGGCGAGACAGACTCGCTTGCCGTCCCAGTCCTTCGGGGTGAGCTTCACCCACGGGATCTGCTCCCCGCGAGTCGAGGTGAGGATATTCCGCTCCACGGTCACGCCGTCGGCCCTGGTGATGTCCCCGTCCGCCACGGCGTAGTCCCGTCCGTCGATGCCCGTGACCCACGCCAGCATCTTTTTCTTCTCGGCAAGAGGCAGGGAAGCCACGCGGGCGGTCAGCTCGGCCTTGTGGGCGGTGAAGTATTCGTCATCGTTAGCAAAGCCGGAAGTCTTGCCGCCCTCCTTGAACCACACCATATCCGAGAGATACGGCGTCTCGATGGCCTCCTCCTTCCAAAACAGATCCTTGCCCATGAGATGGCGGGCGAAGAAGCTGTAGACCCTGTGGCGGGTCTTGGCGTTGTACTGGTGGGGCGCGATCTGGTAGTACTGCTCCACCTTCTCCTCCGCGCCGTACAGGGCATAGATATCCCGAATGGCGGGGTACTCCTCGGTCAGCTGGTACTTGGTCCAGTCCCCCGTGGAGCCTGCCAGGAACAGAGGACGGGGAGCCAGCATGGCGCACATCTCGGTGTTGGTGGTGTCCCTCCGCAGTCCCGCGGCGTTCTCGCACTGACAGCCCCCCTGCATATGCAGAGAGATCATGTTGATGGGCGCGGCGGCTTTGACGCGGTCGTCCAAAAGACTCAAAAACAGGGTCTGTGATCCGCCCCCCGACGCCCCCGTGACACCGATGTTGTCGGCATCCACCTCGGGCATGGAGCAGAGCAGATCCAGGGCGCGGATGTTGTTCCAGAGCTGGACACCCAGCCCGTTGGATGCCCACAGCTCCCGCTCCCCCCGTCCGTAGTCGTGGGTGAGCTGGCGGCTGTCCACCATGCCGATCATGTCGGTGACCAGGCAGACAAAGCCCATGCGGGCGAAGTTGGCGATCTGCTGGGGGTAGTCCCCCGTGTCCATGCGGGTCAGGCGTTGCTTTTCCCAATGGCCGATGACGTTGAGGATGGCGGGGCATTTCCCCGTCAGGGGGCGGGGAAGGTAAAGGTTGCCCGTGGACCACAGCCCGGGGTAGCTCTCGAACATGATCTTGTAGAGGGCATTCCCATCGTACTCACCCACCAGCTCGCGGCGGGTGTTCAGGGGCGTTTTTTCGGGCCAGGGATACAGTCCCGCCGCCATGCGGAGGTTGAACTGAAGCTCCTCACGGCGGGCATCCACTGCCTCGCGGGAATCAAAGCGGGGCATGGGGAAGTGGGTATCGGTATGACGGTCGGCGGTCAGACGGAGATCAAGGGGGGGATGGGGCAGGACTTGGTAGATGGGATCCATAGGCGGCTCCTTTATCCGGAATAGAATGAGTTTTTGGAGATTCAAATTGGGGTTTGTCGAAGAGATACAAGATACGCGCCGAGCAAGCTCGGCCGATACAAGATACAAGATATAGAACGGATTATGACGTAACGGTTTTTTCATATCTTGTATCTTTGTATCTTGTAACTTGTATCTCACCGATAAACTGTAATTTATCTCGCCATAATCAACACGCCCTCATTGGACTTGACCGCCACAGCATAGACACCGCCACCCAGATCGGTCACGGTCTTGTAGCCGTCTCCGCCCAGGGCGCGGACACAGCGGTCGGGGGCGCGGAAGGTGATGTTGTACTCCTTGGGGTCGGTCTCGTGGGGATCGTCAGCGGCGCAGAACATGAGGGCTACCGAGCCGTCGGCGTTTCTGTTCACCATCTCACCAACCACCAGAGGCGCGCCGTTGTCAGCCTTGACGTCAAAGAACACACCCGTGGACAGGGAAGGAACGGCCTCCTGCTGAACGGCCGCCATGTGAGGATGCCCCTCGAAGCCCACGAAATGGGTGGACACGCGGCGGTACTTCATGTACTCGTCGGCCAGGGTGCGGATCTCGGCGTTGATCTTCTTGAGCTTGTCGTACTGCTCGGTCTTGTTGCCCTCGCCGTCCAGCACCTGATTGTGCCACCAGCCCGCGGTGTAGCAGGCCCAGATGATGTTCTCGGCACCGAAGGCCATGGAGGTGTAGGCCTGGAAGCGGAGATTATTCTCACTCATCCACTCGGCAGGCTTGTTGGAGTTGACCTGCAACACGATCCACATACTCCGCCCCGTGTTGCGGCAGGCGTCGGCCACCACGCGGAGGTTCTCGTAGTGCTTGGTGACGTTGATGGAGTAGAGGTAGAAGTCATAGCAGATGTAGTCTGCGGGGACGTTCTCGCAGTATTTTTGGATATGCTCGTCATAGGTGGCGGTGCCCAGCTGGTTCACGGTCTCCTGGGCGTTGTTCTGGGAGACCGAGGCGTAGTTGGGGTAGAGATTCAGGTAGGGAACTGGTTGGGGAAGGCGCGGCCCACGTAGTCCATGACCCGCCCGTAGTAGGGGAAGTCCAGGGCCGAGGGCTCGTCGCCCACGTCGATGCCCCAGATGGCGGGGTGGTCGCAATAGGCCTTGGCGGCGGCCTCGTACTTCTCCATGGGGTTGGTTTCGGCCAGCTTGCCCGCGTTGTCTCCGAAACCGCCCCACCATTTGGGGGCGATACCCGAGACGATAGCCCCCACGCCGTACTTGTGGAAGAGATCCAGCGCGGGGCGGTCGTTGTCCATGCAGACGACGAAGTCAATGCCGCAGTCGGCCAGATCCTTGATGTGAGCCTCGGTGCGGGCGTAAGGCTTGAGGTGGTATACGCCGATATTCAGGCGGTTTTTGTCCATGCGCTTATTCATAATGATTCTCCTTTGTTGTGTTCAGTTGGATGAGTTGGATCGGATCATTCCTCGGAATCAGTCAGTCGGTAGGCGACTTCCCGATTTTTTCCGCACTTAACGGTAACGTGGAGGTATTTGTCCCCCACCGACAGGTTGCCGATGGAGACGGTCTCCCCATCCAGCTCGCGGGGCATACAGGGAGTGACGGTCACCGTATCGGTCACGGCGTCGTAGCGGATGCCGAACAGCACCTCCACGATGAGGTGGATGTACTCCGACGCCGACCAGCCGTAGCGAAGCACGCCGTGGCCCTCTCCCGTGGAGGGACTGATGAACTCGGCGTAGTTGCCGTTGAAGGTGCGGACGGTCTGGAGGGCGATGTGGGCGGCTTCCTCCCGAAGTCCCGCCTCCAGAAGTCCCGTGGCGATGATGCGGTTGCGGAAGGTCCAGATATTGCCGCTCCAGCTGGTGTAGCCTTGGTACACGCCTACGGTCTCCACGTAGCGGGAGCAGGTCTTGGCCATGGTGGTGATGCCCCACTTGCTGTCATAGCCGAAGAGGGAATCATCCTTCAAAAGCTTCAGAAGCCCCCGGCGGCGGTCAAGGGGGACAATGCCCCGCTTGAAGACGTCGAACATGGAGTTGTATACCTGCTCGGTGAGCAGCCGCTCCTCATCCACCAGCCACGAATAGTAGCCTCCGTCGGCGGGGTTGTAGAGGTAACGGTTGACGGCGTCCCGCAGCTCGGCGAAGAGGGAACGGTAGCGGTCGGCGGCGGCGGTGTCGCCCAGACGGGTGGCCATTTCCGCCAGCACGTCGGCGCCCACGGCCACCTGCACGTTCAGATCCACCTGGGCTACCGTGAGCTGCTCGTGGATATCCGAGGGGTCGGACTCCTCGAAAATGCCGCAGATCAGGCCTGTTTTGGGGTCTCTTTTCAGGGGGGAGAGCCACCAGTCCATGTATCGCGCGAGCATCCCGTAGATGCGGCGGACGTAGTCCTCGTCGGCGGTCTCACGGCAGACGTAGGCGGCCACCTCAAAGATCACGGGGATGGCGCTCAGCTCCTCGTCAAAGTCCAATACGCGGTCGTAGCCGTAGAGGGGGATACGGCCGTTTTCCTTCTGCACGAAGGTGAAATTCTCCAGGGCAGTGCGGCAGTAGCTACGGTCGAGCCAGCGATAGCCCAAGAGGGTCAGAGCGGTGTCCCGCTCCCACCAGCAGTTGCCGTACTGCCCGCCGGGACCCATGAAGGGGTAGGGGAAGCCCAGGGCGGGGGTGGACTTGCATTCCTCCAGGACGGCAAAGGCATCCGTGAATTGCTCTTGAGTGATGCCTGGGAAAGAAATTTTCAGCATGATTGGATCTCCTTGTAGGTTGAAAAGGTGTAAATTGGGGTTTGGCGGGATGTTTCGGTTGGCAAAAACGCCTGTAGGGAGCGACGCCCTCGTCGCTCCTAGACCGAGAAGACGCTGATTTCTTTTTGTCAGATCATTCTCCTACCCAAAACAAACAGAATTTTATTGGTTTAGGAGCGACGAGGGCGTCGCTCCCTACGGAGGTGTTGGCAACCCAACAGACCGCTAAACCGCTATTTGAAAAACAGCGACCTGCCGTAAGACAAGCCGCCATAGGGGAAAAATTACTGCTCAAACTTGTCCGACAGCTTGTACTGGATGCAGGGACAGCCGTTCTCAATGGGATACCCGATGTCGTTGGGGGCGGCCCACTTGACGGCGTTGCAGATGATGCGCTGGATGTAGGGGTTATAGTAGGAGCGGCAGAACTCGTGACCGGGCTGGAAGTAGAAGACCTTGCCCGCGCCGCGGTAGTAGCAGAGACCCGCGCGGAAGATGAAGCCGTCCTCAAACCAGCCGCCGAAGACCAGCTCGTCGGGCTGGGGCACGTAGAAGGGCTCGCAGTACAGCTCCTCAAAGAGGTTGAAGTGGTCGGGAATGCCTGCGGCGATGGGGTGAGCGGGGAGCAGGTTCCACATGATCTCATTCTGGTCGCGGCCCCAGGAGAGGTTGCCGTTGGTGCCCACCACCTGCTTGAAGACCTTGGAGTGGTGGCCCGAGTGGAGGACGATCAGACCCATCTTGCCCATGTAGACCCGCTGGCGGATGCGCTCTACCAAACCGTCGTCTACCTCGTGGTGAGCCATGTGACCCCACCAGAGCAGTACGTCGGTCTCACTGAGCACCTCGTCGGGCAGACCCTGGTCGGGGTCGTCCAGAGCGGCGAGACGGACGTTCAGGGAGGCGTCGTCAGCCTCCAGGAAGGACTTGATGAGACCGTGGATGCCGTCGGGGTAGATGTTGCGGCAGGCCTCCTCCAGTCTCTCGTGGCGGTATTCGTTCCAGACGACGACGTTGAGCTTCTTTTCAGACATGGTAGTATCTCCTTGCTTGGTTGGATTTTTATGGTGAGGATATCAGTTCATGGGGGGCATGGTGGAGGCGTCGACCTCCTCAGCGATGATCTTGTTGGTCCAGAATCCCATCTTGATGCGGGCCTTGACGTAGGCCGCGGGGGACTCGGGGGAGAGAGTCACCACAACGTCCTGGCAACGGCGGGTCATGCCGCAGGTGAAGTGGAGGTTGTAGGTGCCGTAGGGCAGGGGGATGCGGACACTCTGGGTGTTGGCGATGTGGCCGTAGGGCTCGCCGTTGATGTAGGTGCCGTAGCCCACCGCGACACCAATGGGGGATCCCATGCGGTAGATCTGGATGAAGCCGCCCTCATAGCCCTCCACGGTCTGACCGCACTTGGGGCAGACGGGACTTGCGGGGGAGAGATCCGATACGGTGGAGCAGTACTTGCACTTGAAACGAAGCAGTATGATGGATTTCCTCCTATGATATTATGGTAGACTACACTTCAAAGCTGAACCCGTCGTAGGCAGGTGTGACCCCCATAGGCTCCAGATACTTCACAAGGCCCTCGTGGTCGGTGTGGAGCGTTCGCGCCAGGTGGGAGACGTAATACTTCACATCGGGGGCGAAGAGATTGTACTTGCGGAACATGGTCAGCATGATCTCCAGCATCTCGGGGGTGTTGTGCTCGAAGATGCGCCAGTCGTAGGTGGCGGTCTCGCCGCAGGTCAGCTCCAGCACCATGGCGTTGACGGGCTTTTCGCGGATGACGTTCCAGGAGACCGTGGGGATCCAGGCCGAGTCACAGCCGTAGTAGAGGATGCGGCCATTCTCCTCAATGAGGTACAGGCGGGTATCCTCGTCGGGGTCCTCGGTGGCGTGGTTGGAGCGCAGGGAGGTGACCTTGTAGTCCCCGATCTCGTAGTCGCGGTTGCGGACCGTCTCCACAAAACTGATCTTTTCAGCGGTCTCCTCCCCCAGCACACGGATCAGCTTGCGCTTGCAGGCGGGATCCGCCCAGACCGTGCAGTCTTTGCCCACGCAGAGCTTGGCTACCGTCTCGGGGGTGAAATGGTCCCCGTGGGAGTGGGTGACGATGATGTTCTTCACACCGTCCAGCAGGTCGGGGGTGCCGTTCTGCTCACAGAAATGGAAGATATGGGGGCCGGGATCAATGAGCAGATCGTCATTGATCAGAGCCGAGGAAAAGCGGCGGTGGAACTGACCGGGAACAAAAGCATGGATGTCCCAGTCGGCCGCGCCGGTGCCGAGAAAGGTGACCTTCATGGTGCGCGCTCCTTTGCTTTCAGATTATATATATCATACACAATTTCGAAGCAAATTGCAAGGGGTTTGGGGAAATTTGTGCAAAAAAACAGAGCCTTTCGTGAAAAGCTCTGTTCTGTTTGATTCAATCCTCCCCATAGAACCGCTGATAGAACGCCTTGTCGATCTGCCCCGTCTTGGGGGAGGATCGCAAAAGTCCCTTGTGATGGCGCAGGATGGGGGCGTAGCTGTTCTCGGTGACGATCAAGTGCTCCAGAAGGGGCACTCCGATGGTCTCCAGGGCGCACTCCACGGTCTGGGTGACCTCCAGGTCCGCGCCGGAGGGGATGGCCAGCCCTCTGGGATGGTTGTGGGCCAGCACCACCGCGGAGGCGTTCCCTAGGAGGGCTTTTTCGGCGATGGACCGCACCGTCACCGAGGAGCAGTTCACCGAGCCTTCGCCCAGCGGGATGCAGCCCTTGATCTTCAGAGCGTTATCCAAAAGGATCAGGTAGACCCGCTCCACCGTGACCCCCGTGTACAGGGCGCGGAGGTAGTCTCCCAGCTTGGCTACGGTATCGTAGGTTTCTTTGTCGTCATAGCCCGACAGCTGATAATGGCGGAACACCTCGGGGAGCATTTTGAGAAACATTGCCGCCTCGGGGCCCACGCCGTCTACCTTGCGGAGATCCTCCACGGTAGCATCCAGAACCCCCGCCACCGAGCCGAATTTCTCAATGAGAGCATGAGCCATCGGGTTGACGTCAATGCGGGGGATGGCGTAGGTGAGGAGCAGCTCCAACACCTCGTGGGGCGCGAAATCCTCCATGCCCGAGCGGGCGTAGCGCTCACGGAGTCTTTTGCGGTGTCCCGCGTGTGGATTCTTGACAGGTGTTTCTTGGGTTACCATGATCGTCTCCTTGTTGATTGAATTAGATTGTTGACGAAACGGAAAGAGCGGGCGCAAGCCTTTCAGCCGCGCCCACCCATTTTCATGCGAGATCAGAATGCGATGGTCTTCTCAATATAAGCCTTCAGCTCGGAGATGGGCAGTCTCACCTGCTCCATGGTGTCGCGGTCGCGGACGGTCACGCAGCCGTCGGTCTCGGACTCGAAGTCGTAGGTAATGCAGAGGGGAGTACCGATCTCGTCCTGGCGGCGGTAGCGCTTACCGATGGAGCCGGTCTCGTCGAACTCCATGTTGAAGTACTTGGCCAGCTCGTCGTAGACCTCCAGAGCCTTGTCCGAGAGCTTCTTGGACAGGGGCAGGACGGCGGCCTTGACGGGAGCCAGAGCGGGATGGAGGTGGAGCACCACGCGGACGTCGTTCTTGGCGGGATCCACGATCTCCTCGTCGTAGGCGTCGCAGAGGAAGGCCAGAGCCACGCGGTCGGCACCCAGAGAAGGCTCGACAACGTAGGGAATGTACTTCTCGTTAGTCTCGGGATCGAAGAACTCCATGGACTCGCCCGACACGGTCTGGTGCTGGGTCAGGTCGTAGTCGGTACGGTCGGCGATACCCCAGAGCTCGCCCCAGCCGAAGGGGAACAGGAACTCGATATCGGTGGTACCCTTGGAGTAGAAGCACAGCTCCTCGGGGCTGTGGTCGCGCAGACGCAGGTTCTCGCGGCGCATACCCAGGTTGTAGAGCCACTGCTCGCAGTAGGATCTCCAGTACTGGAACCACTCGAGATCGGTGCCGGGCTTGCAGAAGAACTCCAGCTCCATCTGCTCGAACTCACGGGTACGGAACACGAAGTTACCGGGGGTGATCTCGTTGCGGAAGGACTTACCGATCTGGGCCACGCCGAAGGGCATCTTGCGGCGGGTGGAGCGGGCTACGTTCTTGAACTGAACGAAGATACCCTGAGCCGTCTCGGGACGGAGGTACACGGTGTTGGAGGAGTCCTCGGTGACACCGATGAAGGTCTTGAACATGAGGTTGAACTTACGGATGGAGGTGAAGTCACCGCTGCCGCAGGAGGGGCAGACGATGTGCTTTTCCTTGATATAGGCCATCATCTCGTCGTCGGTCCAGCCGGCGGGGTTGTCCTCCAGACCGTTCTGGAAGGCGTAGTCCTCGATGAGCTTGTCGGCTCTGTGGCGGGTGCGGCAGACCTTGCAGTCCATGAGGGGATCCGAGAAGCCGCCCAGGTGACCCGAAGCCACCCAAGTCTGGGGGTTCATGATGATGGCGGAGTCCAGACCCACGTTGTAGCGGCACTCCTGGACGAACTTCTTCCACCAGGCGCGCTTGACGTTGTTCTTGAACTCAACGCCCAGGGGGCCGTAGTCCCAGGAGTTGGCGAGACCGCCGTAGATCTCGGAGCCGGGGAAGATGAAGCCGCGGTTCTTACACAGCGCGACGATTTTGTCCATAGTCTTTGCGGAATTATCCATGATTCTATATACCTCTCTTACAGTATTTCGCGGAATTAAAAATCAATTAGTATTGTACCACATGAAAGCGGATTTGTCAAGGGCAAAAAGGGAAAATCTTACCGATATGAAGGGAAGATCACTCACCCAGCCAAGTGTCCAGCTTCCCGTTGGATACCACCGTAAAGCCGCCCTCTCCCAGGTTGAAGACCGTGGCCATGGGGGCGTCCTCGCTTGCGGAAATGTAGGTCACCATGCCCGATCGGTTCTTGACGGTATTGATGCCGTCGTAGCCGAAGAGGGTCTCGCGGTCAGCCGTTCCCGCCGCCACATCGGCGACGAATCTGTCGTAGTAGGCCTGATCGGTGGACGCGCCGCCGCGGTTGTCCTTCTTGTCTATGACGAAGGAGACCTGATAGCCCGCCATGCCCCAGCCCACCAGCACGGTGTGGCGGCCGTTGCGGCCATCCCCGGGGTTGCGGGTACCCATGGGGAGCAGACCGATCTCGGCATCGGTGGCGGTGTAGAGCTTTCTCATGTAGCCCCAGTCGTGGCTGTCGGGGCCTGTGTACAGTCCGTGGTGGGTAATCTGGAGGGCGTTGCTCTTGAAGGCGGCGGTCTCGCTGTTGACCCACGCCGCCTTGGAGGCCGCCTCGCTGGCGTCGCCCATGTGAAGGACGCTCTGGCCGTTGGCCTCGATGCGGAAGAGCAGGGAAGTGGTGTTGAAGTAATTTACCCCTTCGGGGGAGTTGTACAGCAGCTCGGGGGCGTAGAGCATATGGATCTTGAGGTTACCGAAGAAGTAGGTGAGGCCCGCGTGGGGGCTGACCCGTCGGGCGTTGGGGTAGGACGCGCGGACGATCTCGGCGAACTCCTCTCCCGTGGTGTTGCCCTTGGGGGCCACCTCCTCGGTGGGGAAGCTGTACATGACGTAGGTAAGGTCGGTGCGGTCGGCGTACTGGGCGGAGAACCGCTTGAAGGTGCCCATGTGGTCGGCGTGGCCGTGGGTGAAGATCCAGGCGGTGATGCGGTACTTACCGTCCCCGTCCCGTGCGATGTCCAGCTGTTGCAGGGTGCGGAACAGATTGACCGAGCAGTCCGTGCTGTTGATGCCGCCGTCGATGATGAGGGCGGTGCCGTCGGACAGGCGGTAGACGTAGCACATACCGATCATGGGGTTGTCCTTCTGATCCCCGCGGGCGATGCCGATCTGGACCATGGTCACGTCGCCCCGCTCGGTGTCACGGACGGCATACAGGGGATCGGTGGTAACGGCATCGGTCTTCTCCCACAGAACGTGAAGGGAGCCGTCGGCGGTCTCTATGAGGGTGACCACGTGCTCCAGACTTTTCAGCACAGCGGTCCCCAGCTTGGTGCCGTGGGCAGGAGTGGTGGCGGCGGTGATGTAGCCCTCCTTTTGGAAGGCGTCCTTCACCGTGTCGATATCCTGCTCAGGGAGGGTGACCTGCATACAGACCGATGAGATCCAGCGGGGGGAGACCCGCCCCGCCAGCTGATCCAGGATCCTCTTGGGAGCGGGGGCGGAGACCAATACCTCGGGCTCGGTTTCGGGCTCTGTGGGGGCTTCCGTGGGCGCGTCCGTGGGAGCCTCGGTGGGCGTATCGGCGGGAACCCGGGTCGTGTCGGTCACAGCATCCACCGTAGCGTCGGGAAGTGTGTCGGGCGTATCGGCGGGATCGCAGGCGCAGAGGATGGCGCAGATAGTCAGGATGCTGAACAGGAGCAGAAGACTTTTCGTACGGTTCATATTCATGATCTCTCCTTACTATGTGGGTCTGTGGTCGGGACGTTACGCCGTTTCGGACTCAAACAGCTTCTTCTTTTTGCCATTCTCGCCCATCCCGTAGATCCATATCCAGGTGAAGGCGTTGGCGTATTCCTCGGGCGTCGCCTCGGCGCCCACGTTCTCCCGAAATTCCTCAAGGGACTCGTCATGCTCCAGCCTGAGGGCGATCCTCATGGGGGAGCCGTCGCGGCTGCCCGTGGGGAGGAGGGTTGGCTCGTAGTCCCTGGCCTCGGGGGTCAGCCCGTCACAGTACAGGGCATCGTAGCCGTGGTAGCGGGAGTCAAAGACCGTGATCTCGTGGCCGCAGGCGGCGCAGGTCACGCGGAAGACCTCAATCCCCGCAAAGAAGGGCCGTTCGGGGTAGTTGTCCTCCACCCATACGCCGTCCTCGGTGTGCCAATGGCGGACGGTGCCGTCCTCGTCCTTGGTTACCTTGCGGGGACCGCTGAAGACCGTCAGCAAATAATCGTAGTAGGGCTTGACCAATCGCTTTTCTTCCTTGGTCTCGGCCCTGCGGGAGGCATGGAACAGCTCGTGTCCGCAAGTACACCGCAGATCGAACGCCGTGCGGCCCTTCTTTGTCTGCGGATCCACAGCGTATTTTTGTAAGTATTCGGGGATCGGCATACTCACTCCTTTTTTGTCAGCGGATACTCGATCACGGTATCTCTGGACAAAGGCTCACCCAGCACGGGCAGACCCTTCTCGTCAAAGTCGATGGGCTGGATATACATATACCGTCCCGCCTCACCCGCGTCGGGGGTGTGCATACCGTGGTAGGAGATCCAGGTCTGCCCGTCGGGGGTGTCGAAGAAGAAGCAATGCCCCACGCCGTAGACCTCGTTCGCGGCCTGGAAGACGGGCTGACTGCTCTTTTTCCAGTTGGTACGGCGCATGACGCTCTCCTCGGTGAAGTCGTCTCCCGTGAATTCCAGAAGACCCAAGCAGTAGTACTCCGACCAACAGCCGCTGGCGGAGTAGAGCAGGCAGAGCTTGCCGTTACGGTACAGGAACACGGGGCCCTCGTTGACCCGCTCGTCCTTGTTTTCGGTCTTGCCCAGCCGCTCCCATTCGTAGCGGGGGAAGGATACCTCGATGCGCTTGTCCGACACCGTCCAGGGGTTCTCCATCACAGCCAGGGTGATGACCTGCCCCTTGTCGGTGAACTGGGAGAAGGCGGTGTACAGGGTGCCGCTCTGCTCGTCGTAGAACACGGTCTGGTCGATGGCCAGAGTGTTGGGATCGGTGAAGCCCTTGAATACATACTCGCCGAAGGGATCGTTCGTCTTGGACTCCAGACAGAACATACGGATGGTGAAGAAGTCCCAGCCGTTCGTGGAGCCGCTGGCGTAGATGTACCAGCGATCGGTGGCGGGGTTGTAGTGGAGCTCGGGGGCCCAGATATTGCCCTGTACCGTTTCGTTCAGGTTCATGACCGTGATCTTCTCATCGGTGAGAAGGGTCTTCAGATCCTTACTGCGGAAGAGGGAAATACCGATGGCCTCGGTGTAGGTGGCGTAGTAGTAGCCCTCGTGGTAGACCACCACGGGATCGGCGGCGGCGTTTGCGGAAAGGGGATTCTGCAGGGTGCCCATCACGAATGCCTCGCTTTCTGTTTCTTCCTCGGTGGGAGCCTCGGACTCCTCCTCGGTGGAGGTCTCGGTGGGAGCCTCGGTGTCGGGGTCGGCGGTCACGTCCTCCGCGGCGGGGGTAGTCACCTCACCGCTCTCGGTGGGGGCTTCGGTGGCGTTTCCGTCTCCCGAGGGGTCACAGGAGGCCAGAAGCAGGGTCAGAAGGGCCAGCACCGCGGCGGCGGCCTGCTTGATCGTCAGCTTTCTCATGACTTATTCGCCCTGAGAGACTACGAACTTCTCGTTGTACTGGTTGATGCACATCTGGATGATCTCCTCGGCCTCGCGGCGATCGAAGAGCTCCTTAACGGCGGTCTGCTTGTTCTCCAGCTGCTTGTAGACGGTAAAGAAGTGCATGATTTCGTCAAAAATATGGGAGGGCAGCTCGTCGATGGACTTGATGCCGTGGTAGGTGGGATCCGAGAAGGGAACCGCGATGATCTTGTCGTCCAGCTTGCCGCCGTCGTACATACGCATACAGCCGATGGGGTAGACCTGCACCAGGGTCATGGGGTAGATGGGCTCGGCGCACAACACCAGCACGTCCAGCGGGTCGCCGTCGTCGGCGTAGGTGCGGGGGATGAAGCCGTAGTTGGCGGGGTAGTGAGTGGCGGTGTAGAGCACACGGTCGAGACGGCGCATACCGTTCTTCTTGTCCAGCTCGTACTTGCAGGACGAGCCCTTGGGGATCTCGATAACGGCGGTAAAGTCGGTGGGGGTGATCTCGGCGGGGTCGATGTCGTGCCAAACGTTCATAGTGGGGGCCTCCTTATGTAAATTGTTGGGATGTCTGTTGTAGGGGAGGGTCTCCCCTCCCGAAACTTATTCAAAATGAAGACGATATTGATTTTTCGGAGTGACGGGAGGGGAAACCCCTCCCCTACGGAATCATCGTGAGAGATAAGCGGATAATGCCGCTACATCCCGTGCTTGCAGATACTTGCGCTGATTGGTGTCATGCTCACGGTCACGAATGAGGTGAACGACCTCGTCCAGAGTATGCCACTGAGGATGTGTACCGTTTTGCTCTTCATTGGGAGTTAAATGTAACTGTCCGCCTTCTCCGTTGGTAGTAACAACAAAGTAATGATCAATTTGTGTGTAATCGGCATGAAACCGGTTTTCCAGAACAACGCCCAAAGGCTCGATCGTGGCGCAGGTACGCCCCGTTTCTTCCCATATCTCGCGGGCAATGGCTGTTTCGGGGGATTCGTCTCCCTCAATGCCGCCGCCGGGCAGGGAATACAGATTGAATTTCTTGGCGTACATGACCGCGAACAGGCCGTCCTCCCGTTTCAGGATCGCACGAGCGGTCAGGCGGGGGAATGCAGAGGAAAGCCCGCCTGTCCCGAGCACATTTTCGTCGGTCAGCTCTGCCAGAATCGGCCATGCGGGGGATTCGGTAAAGGGAACGATTCGTTTTTCCATGGTTACTTCACATAATCAAACTCAAACTCATAAATGGAAACCGTATCCCCATCCTGACATCCCTTGGCCTCCAGCATATCGAAGATCCCGCTGTCCTGCAGGACTCTCTGGAAGTAGTTGAGGGATTCGTAATCGTCGAAGTTGATGCGGCCCATGAGGTTGTAGATCCAGTCGCCCTCCACGAAGAAGGTGCGGTTCTCCTGACGGATGACGGTATCCTGGACGCCAGCCCCCGCGATGTCGGACAGGAGCGCCTCGCGCTCGTCCACCTCGCTCTCGTAGACCGTGATGGGGGGAAGCATCTTCAGCCGCTCGGAAACGCGGAAGATCATGTCCTGAATGCCCTCGCCCGTGGCGGCGGAGACGTAGATCATCTCCCACTCGTTCTCGTCCACGAAGTCCTCGAAGGCCTGCACGTCTACCACTTCCTCGTCCAGGGCGTCGCACTTGTTGGCGATGATGATCTGGGGGCGGGTAGCCAGCTCGGGGCTGTACTTCTCCAGCTCGGAGTTGATGTTCTTGACGTCCTCGATGGGATCTCTGCCCTCGAAGCAGGAGATGTCCACCACGTGGAGGAGCAGGCGGCAGCGGTCGATGTGGCGGAGGAAATCGTGACCCAGACCCGCGCCCTCGGCGGCGCCGTCAATGAGTCCGGGGATATCGGCGGCCACGAAGCCGTCGCCTCCCGCCACCTGGACAACGCCCAGATTGGGGGAAAGGGTGGTGAAGTGGTAGTCGGCGATCTTGGGACGGGCGGCGCTGATGCGGGCCAGCAGGGAGGACTTGCCCACGCTGGGGTAGCCGATGAGGCCCACGTCGGCGATCATCTTCAGCTCCATGAGGACCTCCCGCTCCTCGCCACGGGTGCCGTTCTTGGCGAACTGGGGAGCCTGGCGGGTGGCGGTGGCGAAGTGGCGGTTGCCCCAGCCCCCTCGGCCGCCGTGACAGCAGATATAGTCCGCGCCGCCGTTCTCGGACATATCGTGGATGACCTTGCCCGTGGCGGCGTCCTTGATGACCGTACCCTCGGGCACAGGGAGGATCAGATCCTCGGCGTTGGCACCGTGGAACTTCTCGGGCTGACCGTTACCGCCGTTCTGGGCGGTGAAGTGGTGCTTGTAGCGGTAAGCCAGCAGGGTATTGGTACCTTTGTCCACACGGAAGACGATATTACCGCCGTTTCCGCCGTCCCCGCCGCTGGGGCCGCCGTGGGAGACGTACTTCTCGCGGTGGAAGGCAATGGCACCGTTCCCGCCGTCGCCGGCTTTGAGGTGGACTTTTACGTGGTCGAAAAATTGCATTGTATCACGCTCCTTTGTTTGGAGTAATGTCTGAATATGTTTAAATCTCGCCAAGACCTCGGCTGATGAATTCGCGTTTTACATCATATATGAAGTTGATATCTCGGAATACATGGGAAAGCAAAACGGCAAACCCGCCGATATCAAGCTGTTCATATCGCTTGGTTATGGCGACCTGGATGATATTACTGGATGTAGCAATACTATTGGAGAACAGAATAATTTTGCGAAGTTTGACTTGCTGAAGGGGATCATTCAAATCCTCCTTGGAGTCGAGCAGAAAGCAACCGTACAGTAAAGCAATGATTTTGTCAATGAGGGCGGCTACTCCTGCGGAAGCACCGATTTTGGCTATATCTCCAAAACTAATGAAGTTAGTCAATGCCTCCGTGCTTTCAGATGAGAGTACCAGATTTGCGCCTGGGAGTTGAATGCCCTTTGGTGTATAAAGATCTGTTGCAATATGAATCAGTTGTTTCATGAAAGCGGCAACAAGGGGGGTAATATCTTCGGTAGTTCTCTCAATAGATTTTGTTAAAGCAACAACTAGACTTGCATTATTTCCAATAGCACAACGACCGACTTCAAGGCGAACATGGTGTGTGGAAGGAACTGGATTTATCGTTGTAATCGTGTTAGTCATGATATTCACCGTTCCAACGACTAACCCTATGATAGGATCATGCCCCAATGTTGCGAAACGATGATTTCCGCCTTGAAATAGACCAAGGGCCTCCCCGTCGTATCTTGTGATGTCATAGGGCACACTGGAAATGGTGATTATGTCATTCAAAGGAGCATAGTAAGGACGCGCAATATCAGGGTTTTCTTTCGTTGATTTGAAAGCGGAAAACACTTTATCTTGGAACCCATGTAGTCCCTTCTCCTTTTTATTCTGCGCTCCTGCTGGTTCTACTTCTGTCAATTTGTTTGCTAAATAGATACGTAAGCATTGCAATCCAGTGGCAATCATTAAGAGAGCAATTTCCTTTTTTTCCAGCTTTGTTTTGTGAGAGAAAACAGCATCCAAAAGTCTCATTTTTAGGGTGTATTCCTCCGCGACCTTTTGGATGGTTTCTTGGGCAACTAATTCAACCATGTATTTTTCAGAATCAGCGGTGATTTCAGCAACACTCTTTAGATATGATTTGTCATCGTTCTCAATTTCGTCCATCTTGATTCGATTTTCAAAATATTGATGAATTTGGTCTAATGCGTTTTGCTCTTCTTTGGAGATTCCTCGAGTTGCTCTAGCAAGTTCGGTTAATTCTTCAACAGAATCCGTGATCTTCTCAATATTGCTTTTATCAAGATACTTTTGAACGATTTCAAAAGAGATATCTTTGTCGTTGATTATGGTGAGAAGTTCCGTTTTGAATTTATCGGGAAGAGAAGGATTATTAAGCAAATATTCCGTTTTTTCTTCGATGATTCTTTGTTCTTTTTTTGACACCGATCCATCAACTCGTGCAACATAATAAGCTAGTGCTACTTGGGATAACCATGGATAAAGATAATCTCTGTGGAACTGCTCGGTGCTCATATCAGCACCTACCTTGAGTCCGTATTCAAAAGACTTTTTCTTTTCTTCCTGCGTTTTTTTCTCGTCAATTTTTTTGGTAGCAACAACTCCTGCAACCGTAGCAGCAACCCCTACGGAGGCCGCTATAATGAGTTTGGCAGCACCCTCAATTAAAATGCTCATGGTATAGGTTCCTCCGTCGATGATTATTGATTATTTGTGATTCACATGACAGGGGGTGATGTGGATCACTCCTCATCCCCGCCGTCGCTATCCTTTTCCTTCTTATCCCTCTTACCCCTGACGTTGATCTCGGGATCATCGCCCCTCTGCTTGATAACCATCTTGATGGGCGTACCCTTGAAGCCGTAGGTCTCCCGCAGGCAGTTCTCGATATACCGCTGGTAGGAGAAGTGGAACAGCTCCGCCAAGTTGCAGAACAGGACGAAGGTGGGGGGCGCCACCTGGGTCTGGGTCATGTAGTAGATCTTGAGACGCTTGCCCTTGTCCGTGGGAGGCTGGACCCGCATCATGGCCTCGCCCAGGACGTCGTTGAGGGCGCCCGTGGTGACGCGGAAGTGGGACTGCTCGTAAACCGATTGGATCAGATCGTACAGGCCGTCGATGCGCTGGCCCGTCTTGGCGGAGACGAAGGTGATGGGGGCGTAGGGCATATAGGCCAGGGACTCGCGGATGCGGTCGGTGAAGGCCTTTACGGTGGAATTGTCCTTCTCGATGGAATCCCACTTGTTCACCACGATGATGGAGGCCTTGCCCGCCTCATGAGCGATGCCCGCGATCTTCTCGTCCTGCTCGGTGATGCCCACCGAGGCGTCGATCATGATGAGGCAGACGTCGGCCCGCTCCACCGCCATGTGGGCGCGGAGGACGCTGTACTTCTCGATCTGATCCCCGATCTTGGACTGACGGCGGATGCCTGCGGTGTCGATGAAGGTGAAGGTGCCCCGCTCGTTGACCAGACGGGTGTCCACTGCGTCACGGGTGGTGCCCGCGATGTCCGAAACGATCATGCGGTTCTCCCCGAGGAAGCGGTTGATGATGGAGGATTTGCCCGCGTTGGGCTTACCGATGACGGCAATCTTAATGCCGCTCTCCTCCTCCTCGCCCTCCTCCCAGTCGGACAGGGCGTCACAGCAGGCGTCCAGGAGGTCGCCCGTGCCCGAGCCGTGGACCGAGGACACCGTGATGGGGTCCAGATCAAAGCCCAGCTCGTAGAACTCGTAGTACTCGTAGGGCAGCTGGCCCACGCTGTCGCACTTGTTGATGCAGGGAATGATGGGCTTGCCGCTCTTCTGGAGCATGACGGCGATGTCACGGTCGGCGGCGGTCAGTCCCGTGCGGACGTCGCACATGAAGATGATGGCGTCGGCGTCGTCGATGGCTACCTGGGCCTGCACCTTCATCTGGGACAGGATGATGTCATCGGTCTTTGGCTCGATACCGCCGGTGTCGATGAGGACCAGCTGGCGGCCGTTCCACTCGGTCTCGCCGTAGATGCGGTCGCGGGTGACGCCGGGGGTGTCCTCCACGATGGAACGGCGCTCACCGATGAGCTTGTTGAAAAGGGTGGATTTGCCGACGTTGGGACGGCCAACAACGGCGATGATAGGCTTGGACATGGTGTATGGTCTCCTTTCGGTAAGGGGATGGAATTGGAATTCGTAATTCGCAATTCGTAATTCGTAATTGGTGATGGGGGATCGAAATGGGAACAGTCATGGGTAAACCGTCGGAGTCGTATCTTGCTTGATCGCAACGATCGGTATCGGATATACAGGAACGCAGGAGCCTCGTATCGTAATTACGAATTACGCATTACGAATTACGAATTCTTACTCGATCCCCAGCATCTCTCGGATAAACTCCCCTCCGTCGTTCTTACCCGCGCGGATGGGGACGCCCAGCTTTCGGGACAGCTCGGCGGGGGTCATATCGTCCAGGAACATGGCCTCGTCAGCCCGCAGGGTGTTCTCGGGGATAATCAGCTCATCGCCCAATTCCTTGCCTACAAGCTGTTCAAACATATCCTTGCCCGTGAGCAGGCCCGCTACCGTGACGGATTCGCCGAAAAAGTGGTTGACGATTTCATAGACGTGGACGGTCAGACCCTCCACCACGGCCTCCAGACGGGCGGCCATAGCCTTGATGGTGGGGTAGGCGGCCACGCCCGTGCAGACCGATACGGTACGGGGAGCCTTGTAGTCGGGGAGGTATTCGTCGAGGAAGTTCATCTCACCCTCAAACTCGGTGAGCAGGGAAGTAATCATACCCACACCGTTCTCGATCTGGGCATAGCCCTCGTAGTAGTCCTCCGAGGGGAGGGGAAGCCCCGCCTTGAGGTACAGCTCGTCGGCGCAAAAGAATTTTCTGGAGCCGCACTCGGCAAGGCACTTCTCCGCGAAGGCCTCCACCTGACGGATCACCGCGGCGGCCTCCTCGGGGGAGTAGGTGGTCAGGGGGTAGAGCTTGTCCCGATACCTGGTCAGCCCCGCGGGGACGATGGACACGCTCTCCATGGCGTCGCCTAAAGCATACAGGTCACGCATGGATCGCTCCAGCTCGGGGCCGTCGTTGATGCCGCGGCAGAGGACTAACTGACCGCACAGGGTGATGCCCGCCTCGGCCAGCCTCGGGAGGTAGTCCAGCACCAGCCCCGCCCGCTTGTTGTGCATCATCTTCACCCGCAGCTCGGGGTTGGTGGTATGCACCGAGATATTGACCGGAGAAATGTGCATCTCAATGATGCGGTCGATGTCCTTGTCGCGGAGGTTGGTCATGGTAATGAAGTTGCCGTGGAGGAAGGACAGGCGGCTGTCGTCGTCCTTGAAGTAGAGGGTTTCCCGCATCCCCTTCGGGAGCTGGTCGATGAAGCAGAAGATGCACTTGTTCTCGCAGGAGTGCTTCTTGTCCATCAGCGGGGTCTCAAAGTCCAGACCGATGTCGTCGTACTCCCGCTTGCGGATGGTGACCTCAAAGGGGACACCGTCGCGGGTCAGCTCCAGCTTGACCTCGGTGGCGGTGAGGAAGAAGCGGTAGTCCAGCACGTCGGTGACCTCGCGGCTATTGATGGATATGAGGGTGTCCCCCGCGAGAATGCCGTGGCGCTCGGCGCGGCTGTGGGGGGTGACGGAGGTGATCTTGACCATGTGGGTGGCTCCTTTCCTCGGGGGTGCTTACGGTATAGTGCTCCATAATAATCCAATCTATATTATACCACAAAGAAAGGGAATTGTCAAATGGGAAAATGGGGATTCTTTATATTTTGTAGAGAAATATATGGGGGAAATGCACAAAAGAAGACCGCCGAAGGATCTCCCCTCGGCGGTCTTCCTTTTATGTTCTTTCAATAACCTCACTCCCGCTCCACCGATACACCTCAAACACCCCCACGTATTTCCCGCTGATCTTCTCCAGAAGGCCTGCGGGCTTTTTCAGCTTCTCCAGCATGGCGGCAAGCTCGCCCTCGTCGTCGGGCATCTGGTACAGCCATTCCATGGGGGCGGTGGACACCTTGCGGCAGTCGTCGTAGGCGTCGCGGTCCTTGTAGCGCACGATGGCCACGATGCGGTCGGAGATGACCTCCTCTATGGCGGCAACGGCGACCTCGGGATCCAGCGCGGAGGCCACCTCGGCCTGGCCGAAGCGGAGGGTACAGGTCCCCGCAAAGCCCTTGCGCCCGCTTACGGTGAGGGACACCGAAAAACGCCCGTCCTCGGGGTGAGGCAGGATGAATTCCAGGGTCTCCTCTCCCTTGTCGGTGGTGTCGCTGACGGCGCGGGGGCGGTTGTCGCGGGGGAAGCGGGGGGTGAAGGTGCGGGTCAGGAGGGCGGCGTATTCGGGGAGGGTGAATTGTGGCATGGCAGGCTCCTAAAAAAGTGAAGAGTGAAGTGCCGCAAGCGGCGTGAAGAGTGAAGAGTGGCGGAAACATTTCGCCTTTGGCGAAATGTGATTTTATGGTAAGGGGAGGCTGGTGTGTGACGGGAAGTGGGGTTCCCCCCGGAGGTTTCACGGTGGGGAGGGTGTAAATTTTCTTCGCAACCCCTTGCAATATCGGGGATTCTATGGTACAATTATAAATGATTCCGCGCAAAAATGCAAGAGCAAATTGTAAATTCGGAGGTTCCTATGGAGCAGATCTATACCATACCCGTAAACGAAGCCTTTGAGGCCTCCCGCGACGACGCATCCTGCGGCTGTCCCATGTGCGCCATCTACCGCAAGCTGGAGGAGAACGAGCTGGATCTCATCCTCGGCGCCTCCATGATGGAGCCCGACGTCCGCATCAAGACCAACGAGCAGGGCTTCTGCCGCCTCCACTACGATCTCATGTTCGTCCGCAAGAACCGCCTGGGCATGGCGCTGACCCTGGAGAGCCACTTGAAAGAGTTGCAGGACGATATCAAGGACGGCGGTCTCTTCGGCGCGCCCGGGAGCAAGCCCGTCAAGCGCATCGCCGAGCTGGAGCAGTCCTGCTACGTCTGCAAGCGCATTCAATACCACTTCGAGCATATGGCCGAGTGCGTGGTCTACCTCTGGGATGCCGACGAGGACTTCGGCCCCAAGCTCCGCGCCCAGCCCTACTTCTGCATTCCCCACTACAAAAAGCTTTTGGAGTACGGCCAGAAGCGGTTGAACAAGAAGAAGCTGGCCCAGTTTGCGGGCGAGGTGGGCAAGGTGGTCAACGATTACATGACCACGCTCACCGACGACGTCAGCTGGTTCTGCAAGAAGTTCGACTACCGCTACGACGCCGAGCCCTGGTACAACTCCAAGGATGCGGTGGAGCGGGCCATCAAGTTCATCCGCTCCGACATCCACAATAAGTAAGGAGCGGGGAAGCACCCTATGAACTATTTCCTGCTGTTCCTGACCGCCCTGTTCATCGTCTTCCAGAAGGTCATACAGGACCGCTACAACGCCAAGTGCCGGTCGGGCGTGTTCCTCTTCAGCGGCATGATCTCCTTTTTCGCCATGTGCTTTTTCATGGCGGTCAACCGTAACTGGGTCTGGTCAAGCGAGCTGATGATCCCCGCTATTTCCTTCGGTCTGTCCTACGCCGCCGCCACGGTCTTCGTGGTGCTGGCCATCAAGTGCGGCTCTCTGGCCAAGACCACCCTGATCATGTCCTACTCCCTCCTGGTCCCCGCCTTCGCGGGACTGGTCATCCTCAGCGAGCCCATCGGCAGCCCCATGATCGCGGGCATGATCCTGCTGGTCCTGTCCCTGTGGCTCACCAACCACCGCAAAAAGACCGCCGATACCCCCAAGGAAAGGATCTCCCTCAAATGGTTGGTCTTCGTCCTTTTGGGCTTTGTGGGCAACGGTATGTGCTCCACGGTGCAGAAGCTGGCTCCCCACTATCTGGGAGCCGACGTCAACCTGAATCTTTCCACCATCGCCGCCCTGGGACTCTCCACCGTCGTGCTGATCGCCGCCTCCTTCCTCACCAAGGAGACCGACCTGAAATCCACCCTCCGCGTGGGCGGCCCTCTGTCCCTCTTCTGCGGACTCTTCAACGGCGCGGTCAACTACCTCGCCCTCTACCTCAACCGCTTCATCGCCGCCTCCGTCATGTTCCCCGTCCTCTCGGCGGGGGAGCTCATCCTCATCGTCCCCTACGCCCTCCTGGTGCGCCGCGAGCGCTTCACCGCTAAGCAGTGGGCGGGGTTCGCGGTGGGGGTGGTGTCGGTGGTATTGTTGAACCTATAAATTGCAGTTTATCGGTGAGATACAAGTTACAAGATACAAGATACAAGATATGTAAAAACCCTTACGACGACTCCCGCTTCTATATCTTGTATCTTGTATCTTGTATCTCCGTATCTTGTATCTCTTCGATAAACCCAAATTTGAAATACCCTCTCATAAGGAGAAAATATATGATCGACCTACTCGAACTCCACAAATACTTCATCCTCAAGCACCTCCGTCCCGGTGACGTGGCGGTGGATTTCACCATGGGCAACGGCCACGACACCGAATTCCTGTCCAAGACCGTAGGCCCCGAGGGCTTCGTCTACGCCTTCGATATCCAGGAGCAGGCCCTGGCCTCCACCCAGGAGCATCTGGTCCGCGCGGGCTGCCCCGACAACTACCAGCTGATCCTGGACTCCCACTCCAACGTCAAGAAATACGTGGACGTCCCCTTCAAGGCGGGAATGTTCAATCTCGGTTGGCTCCCCGGCGGGGATAAGTCCATCACCACCCTCCGCGAGACCACCCTTCCCGCCATCCGCGACGCCATCAGCC
>JAFULU010000244.1 GCA_017483125.1 Clostridia bacterium | reverse complement strand
GTGACATCAGACTTTCGGGAACCTTATTGACCACCATATTGATAGTCAGAAGCAGAACGGCACTCTCTGATACAACACGCCCGATTGCAAGAATAATTGCGGTCACGATACCGCCTGCCGCTGACGGAAGAACGATCTTGAAGATGGTTCTGACCTTGCTTGTTCCAAGTGCATACGCGCCTTCACGGAGTCCGCCTTGTACCGACAGCAGACTTTCTTGTGTGGATCTGACAATGGTAGGCAGGATCATAATGGCAAGCGTAATACCGCCTGCGAGCATCGAGTAGCCCCAACCGAAGGTAACCACGAAAATCAGATAGCCGAAAAGACCGTAAACGATACTCGGAATGCCTGCGAGAGTTTCGGTGGCGACCTGAACGATCTTGACGAACTTGCCCTTGTTGCCCGTATATTCGACAAGGAAGATCGCACTTGCCACACCGATAGGAACGGCAATAATAGCAGCTATTACGACAAGCTGAAGCGTGCCGATAAACGCAGGGAGAATAGAAGGTGATTCCTTATAATCTCCAAAAAGAAGATCGACAGAAAGCTTGTCTACACCGTTAATAAGTACGTAAGCGATAACGGCAACAAGAGCAATCAAGGATATGGCGAGTGCGACGATACAAACGTATTTGAGTGCAGAATATAACCTTCTCATTTCTTTGCACCTCGTCTTTCCTTCTTGTTAGCATCCTTGTCGCTGTTGTCCTTTTTGAGTAATGAAAAGCTGACGTTGAGAATCAGGGTGAATACGAACAGTACAACGCCCGTTGCGATCAGCGCGGAAAGCGCATCATCTTGAAGCTCAAGCGCACCCATAGCAATATTAGCTGTCAGAGTTCTGACGCTTTGGAACAGGCTTTCGGGCATTTCGGGGCTACCGCCAATGACCATAATAACCGCCATCGTCTCACCGATAGCTCGTCCGATAGCAAGTACAACACCGGCGAGAATACCGCTTTTTGCGGCAGGCAGCATGATTTTGAACGTGGCTTGCTCTTTGGTCGCACCGAGCGCAAGCGCACCCTCATAGTAGGTGTTTGAAACACTGTTCAGAGAATCAAGGCTTACGCTGACAATGGTCGGTAAAATCATGATGCCGAGAACCAGCGAAGCCGAAAGAATACCGTAACCAACGCCCGTGGGCGACACGTAATCTCTGACAAAAGGAACGATGATGGTCATACCGAATAAACCGAAAATGACCGAAGGAATGCCTGCAAGCAGGTTGATCAACTGCCTAATGGGAGCAACGAGCTTCTTCGGGCAGAACTTATAAAGTGCGATTGCCGTGAGAAGCCCTATACCAATACCGATGATAACCGAAAGCGCCGTAACGTAAAGTGAAGCCACGATCATTGGGAATATCCCGTAGCTCGGGTTATCCGCAAGCGGTGCCCAATCACTACCGAACAGGAACTTTGCAAAGCCTGTCTTTGCGATAAACGGCACACCGCTGATAAAGAGGAATACCGTGATCGTCGCAAGCGCGAGAATGGAAAAGATCGCGGAGAAAAGGAACACGCCGCGCATGACCTTTTCTCTCGCGTTTATAAATCCGTACAGATTTTTCATATTACTTCGTAACGCCTGCCCAAGTCTTGATAGCCGCGTCGCCTGCCTCTACGTTGTAGATGTTCTTGAGATCTTCAAGAGAAATGTTGTCAAAGGTGTTCGCCTTATTCACGATAACGGCGATACCGTCCTTGGCAACCTCGTAGTAGGTGCAGTTATCAGCCTTGGAAGGATTGAAGGCTTCGGAAATCATACCGAAATCGGACACCCCGTTCTTGGCATCGTTATAGCCTGTGCCGCTTCCGCCGCCGCCAACGGTAACGCTGACACCGCTTTGCATTTCCTCAAACTTTGCAGCAAGCTTTTCCATCAGGGGCTTGAGCGAGGTAGAACCCGAAATTGCAATCTCGCCCGAGAGACCGGGAACAACGGTATAAGCCACAGCACCTTCCTTAGTGGAAACGTAGCCATTATCCGAAATAATGGTCTGCGCATCGGAGCTTTGGAGGAAGGCAAGGAATGCGGTATTGACTTCGCTTGCAACCTTGCTCTCTTGGTAAACTATGTTAAGAGGACGGGAAATCTTATAAGAGCCGTTCTTGATATTCTCAAGCGTAGGCTCGACACCGTCAACCTTGAGAACCTTTACCTCGTCGGTAATGTAGCCAAGGCTGTCGTAACCGATGGCAAGAGGATTGCCCTTGACCTCCTGAAGAACGGCAGCTGTGCCGGTTGCAACGATAACGCCCGAAACGTCGGTCTTGCCCTTAAGTCCGATGATCTCCATGAATGCGGACTTTGTTCCGCTTCCGTCCTCACGGGTGACAACGCTGATGTTCTTGTTTTCATCAAACGTTGCGCCGCCGCAAGAGGTCAGCGCACCAAGGGTGCAGAGTGTAAGTGCGAATGTGAGTATGAGTGCAAAAATCTTTTTCATGTTCAAAATCTCCTTTTCGTGTTTTGCACCATCATTATACCAAAGCCGAAAAATTCCAACCACCATACTTTCGTTCGGTGCGTGTAAGGTTTATGTAAATTCGCAGGGTAATATTGAATATGCTGGCAGTAGTTTACATTCAAGATAGGAAGTGAAGCGGCAGAGGACTTTAAGGTGACCTATAAGGAATTATTCCCCCGAAATCGCCGAGAAAATCAGAAAGATCGAGGATGATACCGATCACTACGAGGATATTCTCGGAACCTATCTCACAAGGCTCAGTAAGAGTCAGGTGTCCGACGAGGATAGCGCAACCGTTACCAAGCTTCTCAAAGCGATCGGTGACTTCGAGCGTATCTCCGACCACGCCGTAAACGTGCTTGAATCGGTGGAGGAGCTCCGTGAAAAAGGCATTGAGTTCTCGCCTGCCGCAAGAGAGGAGTTTGCCGTTCTTTGCGCCGCAACGGATGAAATACTTGCCTTGACCGAGGCAGCCTTTGTCGATAACGATATTGCTCTCGCATACGACGTTGAGCCTCTTGAACAGGTGATCGACAATCTGAAAACGCTTCTCCGTAACAACCACATCGCAAGACTTAAGGAAGGCTCTTGCACTGTGGAAACCGGATTTATTTGGTCGGATCTCATTACCAACTTTGAGCGAGTAAGTGACCATTGCTCCAACATTGCCGTTGGTATCATCGACGTAAGCGAGCATACGATGAATGCTCACGAGGTGATTAAGAGTCTGAAAGCAGGTAATGCGCATTATAGCGATAAGTACGGGGAATATTCGAGTAAATACGGTGTCTCAAGTATGAGCAAATAATAGAATAAGAGGGATGCTCAAACTGAGAGCGTCCCCCTTGTTCTGTTATGGTATTCGACGACGAAATACACATCTATTTCAATAGCCCCTTACAGACAGGTCCTGATGAGGGTCAGGGTCTGTATGTTTGTGACAGGGAAACGACCATACTGGCGCATATCCGGAAATCGTATGAGTTGAGACGGAAGAAAGTGAGGCTTACGATCACCATCTGAAAATGCTTTGAGACAAAAAGAAAAACAACCTAAATCGAATCATTCGATTTAGGTTGTCAGTGGTGACCCATCGGGAACACGAAATCCTCGCTTCGCTCGGGTCAAGCCGCCCCCGGAGGATGCCTCTTTTCTTGTGCCTTGCGGCTTGAAGGTTTCGATTCCGTGACGGATTATCAAAAACAGAGGGGCATCATACTGATGCCCCTCTGTTTTTGGTGAGCCAACTTCAAACCAAATCGAATTGACAATTTTGCTTGGCTGAAAGATGATACTAAATAAATCGACTTGTTGGGTAGATGTGACTGTTTCTGACAAAATGAAAAAACCGACAAGAAGTTTACAAAAACGCAGTAGACAAAAGCAAGAAAAGATGTTATGATACCGGTGTAACGGAAAGGAGGGACATTATGCATAATTTTTTTTACGATTGGGATCATGATATCGGACCGGAGTATTTCTCGCTTGAGTATTACTATGGTTTAAGTTTTCCTATGCATATGCACCGTACCTTTGAACTCATTCTTGTTTACGAGGGTGCTATAAAGATGCGCGTTGAAAAGGAGGAGTACGAGCTGAAAGCGGGAGATATGCTTCTTGTGAAGTCAAATTTTTTGCACAGTATATCAACCGACGAAACAAGCCTTGCCGGAGTTTGCATTTTTTCTCCTGAACTGATCGGAACGGTTTCCTCTCGTTTCAAGCAGTATCCCTTGACCTCACCCGTGATCCATGATGTTCCGTCGGTGTACTGGGAACTCCTCAAAGGGATTGATAGATCCTCATCAATCAGTAAGATCAAGGGTTTCCTGTACAGTGTTTGCGCTCTTTTCTACGAGAAATTGGATCCTACCCAAGAGGAGAAGCTGATGGGACGAGACCGTATGCTTCGGGAAGTCCTGTATTACGTAGAGCAAAACATTCACACGCCGTGCGCCTTGACGATCGTGGCAGAGGAGCTTGGATACTCCGCCTCTTACTTATCACGGGCATTCAGCACCATGGTTGGGATCCCTTACACGGCTTACGTCCGAAACGCGAAGGTCAACCGCGCTTGCTATCTTTTGAAGAATACCAACAGCAAGATAGCGGATATTGTGACTCAATGCGGATACACTTCCTTGGCTACCTTCCATCATAATTTTAAGGAATTGATCGGATGCAGTCCTACCGAGTACCGTCAACGTAACCAAATATGATGAAAAGTCTTCATGACCCGAACCAAAAATTATTGCTCCTGAGATAGACAGAATGAAAACGAAGAGGCTCTCGCTTCAGTACTCCGAAACCGGTGGAGAACAGAGGCGTGAGCCTTCATTTTTTTATTTATAAACGAAGGATAACAGATAAATCTGCGAAAAGGTAAAGCGGCGACACAATTATAGCAAGAAAAACTGGATTGACGAGCCAATTAAGTCATGATATAATATATATACACGAAAGCTTTGCATACCGTATATCGCAAGAGTTTTTTGATCAAAGGAAGCGACACTATAAGCGGTCGGCGTAAGCTGAAGTTAAAAAATCCAGAAAGGAAATCCCCCCATGAAGAAGCTACTTTTCATCGCAATTCTCATGCTCGCTCTGGTGATTACCGCTGTGGCTTGTACCGGTGATAAGAACCCCGAAGACACCACGATTGGCGATACCACTGTCGAGACTCCTACCGAGGCTCCCACCGCAGAGCCTGACGATCCCACCGAGGCTCCTACTGCTGAGCCCGACGATCCCACTGAGGCTCCTACGGACAAGCCCGAGGATCCCACAGAGGCGCCTACAGACAAGCCTGAGACTCCTACCGATAAGCCTGAGGATCCCACCGAGGAGCAAACCACGGCGGATCCTATGGAGCCTGTGAACGTATTTGATGCCGAAGCGCTGAATACTCTAACCGGTGCAAATGAGGTTGAGTCCACCGAGGTTGTCAACGGATACCTGCACGTAGTTCCCAAGGGACCCGATCCCTATTGGTATCCCTTTGCGAACGTAAAGGGTGCGCGCTACGTGGTGATCCGTTATCGCACCGCAGATGCAGTTGGCGCAGACGTACAGCTCTACATTGGTTCTCACGGAACTGCTCCCGTTGATGACGGTTCTATGCTCCGTCAGCCCGCGATTGTGGACGGTGAATGGCATCTTGCAATTTTTGATACCCAATCTCTGATCGATGCAGGCATTTACAACGGCCAGCACGTTTCCTTCTTCCGACTTGATCCTATTGAGGCTGGTTACAAATTAGACGAGAACGGTCAGCCCTATAAGCCTGACGGTCTTGCCTACGCTCGCTACGAGCTTCCTGAGGGCTGCTCCGTAGACGTGAGCTATGTCGCTTTCTTCCATTCGATCGAGGCAGCTGAAGCGTATGAGTTGAAGGTCAATCCTCCTTACGTTGAGCCCGATGCAGCAGGGAAGGTCAATCATTCCTTCGACACTTTCTATGTGAACGGCCAGATGTATTTCCCCGAGGACGGCGGCGCGGGCGATAAGTTGACCGCGCAGAACAATACAGTCACCTTCGGTATGGACGATCTTTGCGATTCTATGATGCTTCGCGGATGGATTGGATTTACTCAGCCCATTGCGAGCTTTGGCTATTACATTGATAGCTACAAGATGATCTATAAAGATTTCGCAACTGCTACCGAGGATGGCGTTAAGGCCGCCGGTGGAGAGTATGCTTCCCGTTTTGAGATTCTGGTTCCCCTGGCAGAGCTGGATGGTGGCGTTCATACCGTTGGCTTCGTGGCTATGTTGGAGGACGGTACCGTGGTTCGTCTCCGTGAAGAATTGAAGGTGGTCATTGTTCCTTACCATAAGGATGAGACCTTGATTCTTGGCATTCGTGACGGCGGCCCCTTCATTACAGCCGGTGAAAAGAAGTTCGGTCAGAGAGGTCAAATCGGTGAGAATATCCTGAAAAAGGTCACCATCCTGGATCTGGCTACTTACGCCGACGGTAATACCAACACCTGGTCCTTCAAGGTTTGGCAGTGGAACACTGATTATGCTACCACGGTTGCCGGCACACCTTTGTTTACTCACAATGGCGAGAATCATCAGGATAATTTGACCTTTAGTATTGATATTCCCGTTGACTTGTTCATCGGTGGTGACATCTTCTACGAGATCGAGTACCTGACTGGTTCCGGCACATTTACGGGCTGGGTTGCCAAGGATGTTACTCCTGGTCTGGAGACTTATGTGAATGGTGAACTCAGAAATGACTCTTATGCCGCCTCCATCACCGTTGGAGTAAAGGCTGAGAGACCCGAGAATCCCGACGAGGAAACGATTATTGATGTGAGCGGTGAGGGATCCACTCAGGTCGTATTCGGTGAGATCTACGAGGATGCTGACAAGGGTACTCTCTTTGACGGCAACCTGCACATTGAGAAGAACCTTGGTCCCGCTTACTTCGACGGAGTACGCACCAATGACTGGATGGAGTTTAAGATCAACGTAGAGACCGCAGGTGATTATGACGTCTGCATGGTCTTCGGTTGGTTGGATCACACCGGCGTGTACACCATCCTCGTGGACGGTGCAGAGGTCGGTAAGATTGAGAATACCATCCCCGGCACCGATTGGAGAGTCTGGATGGATTCCTCCTCCATTAAGATCAACCTGACCGAAGGCGAGCATACTGTCCGCGTGGTCATGGGTTCTGACGGCCCCAATGTGTATGGCATCAAGTTTACATACGCAAAGGAGCCTTCCGATGCCCCCGCTGCTTCTGAGCAATAAGATATCGCTCCGAATCAGCAGTCGCGCTGATGACACAACTGACTGCCGATTCTATTTTTTAAGATATACGCATATTCCGCTCAGTAAAGCTTATCCCTGTTCACTTGAATATTGGGAATCGGATCTTAGTTTCCCGTTTTTGATCAGATGGATCCAATGAACCGTTTCCCGATTACCTCGGGGGGACAGCCGTCCCTCCGAGGTTTTGTTTCAAAACGCAACTTTCTACCGAAATACCCGAAAGGAGCCCCCTATGAAAAAAAACAAGTTCAAACGTACGTTGACCGCTGTGTTGGCTTGTATGCTGTGTTTCTCGACCTTTGCCGCTATTCCTGTATACGCAGGAGATGCCGTCACGGTTTCTGACGAAAAGCTGACCGAGATCGTCTTCGGTGAGATCTTTACCACTGCGGATAAGGGAACAGCATATACCGGTAATTTGTATATTGAATCCTCCATGGGACCCGCCTACTTCGACGGTGTCCGTAGGGGGGATTGGTTTGAATTTGATTTGAATGTGGAGAGCGCGGGAGAGTACCACTTCTGCTTTTCCTTTGGTTGGATGGATGCTTCCGGTACCTACCGGATCAGCATCGACGGCGGAGAGACCATCAACCTGAAAAACACCGTCTCGGGTAAGGGATGGCGGCATTGGGTCAACACCACCGAGGCAAAGGTCAGCCTGACGGCAGGGACGCATACCATCCGTGTCACAATGGGCGGCGACGGGCCTAACATCTACTCCTTGAAGATCGCGCCCATGAATATTGATCTGGCGACAGGTGCCGAGGTGGGTGCGGTCACACCCAAGGAATCCATCGCCATGACCGACGGCAGCTCTCCTTCGGGTGCCAGGACTATCTCGGGCAGCACGGCTATCCAGTTCAACACCACAAAGGTCTTTGACGGTATGGATATTTCCTCAGCCAGCTGGAACAACAACCTGGGTTCTCTCCGCGTGTCTCTGTTCAAGTGGAATACCTCCTATAACAAGACCCTGCAGGGGGAGCCCCTTGCGACCAAGGATTACATCAACCCCGTGGACAACTCAGTCCTGCAATTCCGGTTCGACGAAATGAAGGCGGGCGAATATCTCTTGTACATCGAAAATATTACCGACAATCCCGCCGAGGAGATCGGCACGTGGGGCAACGAAAAAGCACGTCCAAACGTCCGTAGCTACGTCAACGGTGCTGAGGGCGGCTTCTGCCCCGCCGTCTGGATCCTAAGTGCCGAGGGCGTAGAGGACCCCTTCATTCCTGTCAGCCCCATTGACCCCGACTCGGTCATCCTTGAGCTATCTGACACCGATCTGTATCCTTGGGGTGACACGGTAGAGTACAAAATGAATGCCGATGCACAGTACGGCGTTCAGTTCAAAGCTACCTCGGCTTTTAAGGGCTGCGAGGTATATATTCCTACCGTCCCCGTGGAGGATAGCACCCTGACCCTCTCCCTCTACAAGTGGACGGGCAACTACAGCACGACCGTCAAGGCGCCCCCCGTGGCGACCAAGACCCTGACGAACGTGGGGCGGAGCTCCTGGGCAAGACTGGACGGTGATTTCCCTGCGGACGAATACCTTTTTTCCGTCACTGACGGCACCGAGGGCATGAGCGTTGCCATGGTGGAGCAGGCTTCCGACAAGGCTAACCACTATCTGCATACCGCAAAGGCGGGCATCAGCCTCGTCGCCCGCACCGTGAGTGACGCCGCCGTGACCGCGCCCACTGCCCCCACCGCGCAGGAGTTCATTTCAGGTGATTCCGTCTACTGGGTGGGCACTGACGGGCTTGACCGTGTCCTGCCCACCGCCTCTGAAACGGGTGAGAAGCGCGAGGGCAAGTACGTAGGCATCTTCTACCACACCTGGCACTCCGCCTTTGCCCACAGCGATGTGGTCAACGTCACCGAACTTGTGACCAAGTACCCCGAGGCTATTCTCGACTACAACCATCCTGCTTGGGAGGGAAGGACCAACTGCTTCTGGAACGAGCCTCTGTGGGGTTATTACAACAACGGCATTGACCGCTGGGTGCTTCGTAAGCAGGCTGAGCTTCTGGCCGACGCGGGCGTGGATGTGGTGTTCTTCGATAACACCAACGGCACCATGAACTTCATCGATGCCATTCTCATCCTTTGCGAGGTCTGGGCTGAGGCAAGAGCCGACGGTGTCAAGACCCCACAAATCTCGGCTATGCTCAATATGTATACCTACAACGAGACCGCTATCCAGATCAAAGAGCTGTACGACAAGATCTACTCCAAGGGGCTCTATCAGGATCTGTGGTTCTACTGGGAGGGCAAGCCCCTGCTGCTGGGCTACCCCGAGGAGGTCAAACGTCTGGAAAACGGCAAGGAGATTTACGATTTCTTCTCCTACCGTCCCATCAACCCCTCTTATAATGAAAATTAGGAGCTGATCAAGGAAAGTGACGTATCTGACCGCGTCACCTTCGCCCCTCCCGGAGGCTTCCGCAGATACACCCTGTGGAAATGGATCTCGGTCTATCCTCAGGAGAAAATGTACCTGAGAGGCACCGAGGACGTGGAGGAGATGTGCGTTTGTGTGGCACAGAACTGGTCGGATAAGCAGGGCCTGACACCCATGAACGCGGGCGATATGGTCTTCGGCCGCGGCTACACCAACGAATTCGGTGTCAACACCTCGGATGAGGCTGTGATGGCAGGACTCAACATCGCCGAGCAATGGGAGTACGTGCTGGAGGTGGATCCTACCTTCGTGTACATCACGGGCTGGAACGAATGGGTTGCCGGCCGATACGAGTCCATGTGGGGCAAGCCCAATGCCATCCCCGATAATGCTCTGGACGGCTACTCCCGCGATATTGAGCCCTCCACGGGCATGCTCAAGGATCATTTCTACAATCAGATGGTGTCCTACATCCGCAAGTTCAAAGGCATGGATACCCAGCCCGTCTCCTCGGGCGCTGTCAAGGTGGATTCCGCTGCCGATATTGACTGGAATACCGTGACCCCCGTCTACCGTGCCTACGAAGGCAACACCCTCCACCGCGATTACAACGGCTACCAGGATTACCACTACACCAACACTACGGGCAGAAACGACTTCGTGGAGTCCCGCGTGACCTACGACGCTGAAAACCTCTACTTTATGGTCAAGACCGCAGAGGACATCACTCCTTACACCGACAAGGCCTGGATGAGACTGTTCATCGACGTGGTGGGCGTAGAGGATGACAAGAACTGGGAGACCTTTGAGTATATGCTCAACCGTGAATCCCCCACCGCCGACAAGGCGACCCTGGAGAGATCCACAGGCGGCTGGAACTGGGAGAAGGCGGCTGAGGTGGACTACACCGTCAGCGGCGACACCATGGTGGTGACCATCCCCCGTGCCTCTCTGGGAATCGGTGAGGGCGACTTCACTGTCAACTTCAAGTGGTGCGATAATATGCAAAAGGACGGCGACATCATGGAGTTCTACGTCAGCGGTGACGTGGCCCCCGGTGAGCGTTTCAAGTACAGCTTCACCACCCTGGGTGCACAGGCTCCCGGTATCGAGACGGAGCCCGTCGAGTCGGATACTACCTCTACGCCCGACGCTGAGACTCCCACCGAGGCACCCACCGATCCCACAGAGCCTCCCAAGAAGAAGGGCTGTAAGTCGTCTGTGGCCGTTGGCGGTTTGGTAGTTGTAGCTGCTATGGGTGCTTCCGCTCTGACCTTGCGCAAGAAAAAAGAATCTGAAGTGTAAGGATATATCGGTAGGTAGATGTCCGCGTCAGATACGGGCGGATTGTTAACCAAACATATTCCCCTTCCTTTCTCAAGGGAGCCGCTCCCCCGCCCGCAAGGGTGGGGGAGTAAGCATAGTAAAGGAACAATTAAAAAGAAAGGGAACATCTAAAAAATTGGTTCCCAACAGAAAGTCAATTCAAAGGAGATAGCCACCATGAAAAAACTGACCTTTCTGCTCTGTATACTCTGCCTGCTGCTGATCGTCGCAGTTGCCGCCTGTACCTCCAAGCCCGATGGCGAGGACACGTCGTCCGAGACCACCGCCAAGATCACGGATGAAGTCACAAGCGAGCCCTCCAACGAAACCGCCGAGGGTCAAACTACCGCCGAAACTGAGCTTCCCGAGACCGAGGAGGAAACCACGGGAGAGCCCGAGGTAATCTCGGTGATTGAGGGAAATGTGCGGGTCGTGCTGTATTCCCCCTCCCTTTTGCGGCTCGAGGAGGCCAAGGACGGTGACTTTGAGGATCGCCCCACCTTCTCAGTCACAGGACGGGACAGCTTTGCAGGGATACCTCCCGAGCAGGTAAAGCAGACCGAACAGAACGGTCTCTTGCTCATCTCTACCCCGCACTATACCGTATCCATCAAAAAAGGTGCCACCTCCTATCAGGATGTGAAGCTTTTGGACAGTGCCGGTGAAAACATTTGGACTCCCGATTCGGCTAACCATACGGCAGAATGTTACCTCCCTGAGCCCTACGCAACCCCCACCGTTTGGTCATTCAACGACTCCCCGCGCCTCATCAAGACCGAGGATCCCTATACCGCCAACAATGAGCGGAACAACGGCTGGGACTATACCGATACGGTCCAGGACCACTACATATTCGTCCCCCATGGGGATGCCGCCAAACTCCGTTACGACTTCAACAAACTGACAGGTGCTTGCGAGATGGTGCCCGTCAAGACATTGGGACTGTGGTACTCCCGCTTCACTGCCTTGTCGGATAAGAACATCTATACCCTCATCAAAACCTACCATCGTCGTGACTTTCCGTTGGATGTCTTTGTGGTGGATACGGATTGGCGCTTGGGAAGCTCCACAGGCTATGATGTTAATACCACCTACTTCCCGGACATCGAGGAATTCTATGCCACAGCCGCCGAGCTGGGGGTATTGACCCTCATGAACGACCATGTCCGTGACTACAGCGGCTCCATGCTGGAGGCTGATCAGCTGAATTGGTTCACCGAAAATCTCCGGAAAAAGCTCAATCAAGGCATGAGCGCCTGGTGGTACGACCGAAATTGGAGCTACCATTTGAACTCTCCCTTCCGCGAGATCCACGGTGACCTTTTGGGTCAGGATATGTACTACACCCTGACCGATGCAGTCAACGGAAACAACCGCACATGGTTGCTTTCCAACGTCTATTGGATTACCAACGCCACAATTTCATCCCCTCCCCATGTCTCCTCCCACCGCTATAGCCTACAATGGACAGGTGACATCCAGAGCCACAGCCAAGCGCTTCATAGGGAATTGGAGAACGCGGTCTATGCGGGCGCGGCGGCCGCCATGCCCTACGTCATCAGCGACATCGGCGGCCATTTTGGAGATCCCGATCCCGATCTCTACGTCCGCTGGGTGCAGTACGGCGCTTTGTCCTCCATCATGCGCTTCCATGCCTGCGGTCCTGACCGTTCCCCTTGGATCAAGGGAAAGACCGCTCAGGATATTTCCCGCGTCTACATCCGTATGCGCTACCGCCTCATGCCCCTGTATTATAGCCTGGCACGGGATAATTACGATACCGGCCTACCCATCATGAAGCGGCTGGACTTCGTCTATCCGCAGTATGAAGAGGCTCTCCGCAACGACCAGTATCTGCTGGGCGACAACATTCTGGTTGCCCCCATCACCGTCAATCCCGACTACCGGCCACTCCCCACCGAATGGCTCACAGCCTTGGATGGATCCCAAGGCTTTACCGCCGAATACTACCGCAATACCGACCTCTCTGGCGAACCCTATCTCACCCGCGTGGATCCCACCATTGATTTTGACTGGGGCGACGGATCCCCTGCCAACGGCATCCCCGGCGATAACTACAGCATTCGCTGGACGGCAACCTTTACCAACAAAGCAGAGCTCCCTGTCCGTCTCGCTACCCTGTCCGACGACGGCATCCGCGTTAGCGTGGACGGTAAGTGGATCATCAACAACTGGGCGGACTCGGATTCGATTTTGACCGAGAACACCGCGTTTCAGATCGAACCCGGTCAGACCTGTGAGATCGTAGTGGAGTACTACGAGAGTGCCTGGCAGGCAAAGGCACATTTGTACTACGCCCCCGTCCTGTCGTCTGACGGCAAGGAGTTCCGCGATGTCTTCATTCCCGACGGCACCTGGATGGATGTCTGGTCGGGTGAGACCTTCACGGGGCCGCAAACCGTCACCGTGGGCCATACCGTTTACACGTCCCCCATTTTCGTGAGAACCGGTAGCTTTACGGTACTGGCTGACGATGCTGACACCCTGTCCACCTCGGATTGGGGCAAGCTGGCTTTGGATGTTTATCCCGATGCAAAAAAGGCTGACTTTACCTACGAGCTTTATGAGGACGATGGCACCACCGAGGATTATATGAACGGCAACTTCCGCCGCACCCCCATCCGTATGGTACAGGACGGACAAAAACTTGCGTTCCGTATTTCCCCCGCCAAGGGCGATTACGCCACCGATTTCACCACCCGTACCTACACGCTCCGCATCCATGAAGCCGAGGGCTTTACGGTGGACACCGTAGAGGTAAACGGCGAGACCGTGGAGTTCACCCGTCTCCAAAAGGCCGAAGCCTACGCCGCAGACGGTCTGCCCTTCGCCTTTGACTCCGCCGCCTGCGACAACGGCGTGGTCCTGATCACCTTCACCGCTCCCATCGGCGAGACCACCGTGGTGACGGTCAATCACGCCGACACAAGCATCATTTCGTAATCTATAGTAGGTGTTACTTGTGCCGGGATGATCCTGTCAGGCGGTGTCGCCTTGTCACTTCGTAAAAGAAAAAATCAAGTAATCTATATGCACATTCAGCATAGTATGAATTGTTCATGCGAGGCTAGCAAGATGCAGGTCAAGGTGAGTGAAAAGGAAATCAGCGCCTACTATGAGTCTGCCCTCACGAAAGAGCCCCAGATGCTCATAAACTTCCTTATACGCGAGACCATCGTGTTCGACAACGAAATACACATCTATTTCAATAACCCCTTACAGACGGGTCCTGACGCAAGTCAGGGCCTTTCTGTTTGCGACAGGGAAACGACCATGCCGGCGCATATTCAGAACTCGTATGAGCTAAACGGAAGGATATACGGCTTACGATCACCATCTGAAGATGACACGTAAAAAAAGAAAAACAACCTAAACCGAATCATTCGATTTAGGTTGTCAGTGGTGAGCCATTCCAAACCTATATTGAACCGAAAACCACCGTTTGATGCCAGTATTATACCATATTGCAGACATATAACAAAAAGAGCCGACCTGTCGGACAGATTTCTCTGCCGCGCAGATCGGCTCTATGAATTTTCAGCGATACTTTTTCCCCAGTAACGCTTAACGGGGGCGGGTTTTTCTGATACAATCCACTTAAAAAGATAAAATTTCAAAGAAATATAAAACTTTTCTTTCTTTTCTTTAGAACTAGCATTAGGTATAAGATTTAAATCTAAAAAATTCATTCCCAATCCTGCGGTGGTACACCGGTAACTTTTTTAAACACGCGGGAGAAATATAGGCTGTCCTGAAAGCCTGAAAGCCATGAGATTTCTTGAATGGACATGCCTGACCGATGTTTAAGACGCAGAAGACGTTTGGCATGAGAAATTCGGATTTGTGTGAGGTATTTTAAGGGGGATATCCCCATTTCTTTCTTGAACAGCTTACGGAAATAATCGGGGTTCATATGAATGTGAGTCATTATTTGACTCAAGTCGTAAAAAGGGTCTGAGAAGTTTGTAACGATTTGGTTGATGGCTGTTTCTATACAAGGATGATGGGGAGCCTGATCAGAAAATGCTATGAGATAGTGTAACAGCACGTCGTGCAAACTGTCCACGATCTCGGCGTAATTCTTGCGCTTCAGCTGGTATTCGTTGTAGAGCCTGGTGATCACCGACAGGAAGTCCCCCGCATCGGTGTCTCGGATCTTGATCCATGTGTGGTAAGGGAAGGAGACGTCCTCAAATTCGTAGTGAATATTCTTGAAGCCATCGTCGGCGTGGTCGGAATGAATGCTGCCGGGCGGAAGGAAAAAAATATCGCCCGTTTCAAAGCTGACAATATTTCCGTCGATCTCCACCGTGCCTATGCCCTGGGTATAGCACACCACCTCCCAATAGGGGTGAGAATGCAAATGATAGATTTGAATCGGTGTGTGAATACGTCCCGCGAATTTCACCTTGCCCACTGTGATAGCCTCCTTCTTTTCCGAGCCGGATTTCAGACCCCGTCTCTTTCTCGGTTCCATTGTATCATAAGTAAATCGAAAATGCAATAAAAATTCTTATATTTTTTCAAAAAATGTCCGTTTTGTCCATGTGAATGACTATTTTTTCTCTTCTTCTTATAGTGAATAATCTTTATAATATATTTAGATCAAAGCCCCAAATTTTACAAAAATTGCGCCGGATATTTGTCACAATCAACAAAGTCCGGAGCAGAAAAAATAAGGAGGAACGACATATGAGAGGACCCGAATCCGAGCTGAACGTCGGTCTGGATCTACAGGACGAGCGCGCTTCGGCCAATGGCTACAGCATGGTCTTCATGCGGCAGGCCTACCCCAACATGGCGCTGATGACCTACGATGACGAGCACCATCAGGGCGCTCACCACGTTCTGCTCTGCAAAATGGTGGTGGGCATCGGAGAGGACAAAAAGATTCTTTCCTACGAGTCCTGCGACGAATCCACCACCGCCGACAACGTGCCCGGTGGACTGATCAGCCGAGCGGTCATGGACGGTCACAACGTTACCTGTGAGCTGTATCCCATTCGCCTCCCCGAGGAGGATCGCCTGCGGGGCGGTGCCGTGCTCCATATCATCAGCGAGATCCCCGGCATCTTCCTCCGCTTTGGAAACGGTGGGCTGGCCTTCATGCACTTCTCCCCCAACGAGCATATGCGAGGACCGCACATTGACTGCCAGAATGGCTCGGCTACCCTGTCGGAGGACGGCGCGGCCGTCATCATCCGCCGTGAGAACTGTAACGAAGGCAGCCGCGTGGTGACTTGCGTGAAGAGCGATATGACCTTTACGGTGCATGATGGGGAGAAGGGTGGCTCCTTCGCGGAGGGCTATACCCCCAAGAGCGAGGCGTGGATCATGCTGGGCTTCTCCAATGATGGAGAGGAGGCTGTGAAGCTGGCTTCCCTTGACCCCGCCGCCGAGCTGGGTAGGGTCAAGGAATTCTACCGCAAGAAGTTTGAAAATCTTTACGTCAAGACCCCTGATGAAAACCTGAACGAGGCCTTTACCCACGCCTACCTCAATCTGGAGTACGCGTGGCTCTACCCTCTGGGCTGGATTGAGTCTATCCAGCATTGGCCCACCATGTGGCACATGGAGCAGACCGCCGCCGAGGAATGGTGCGGCAACGCCGAGCGCGCTCGCCGAACCCTGCTGACCCAGATGGAATACCTGTTCGATTCGGGTGCCGTCCCCGATATGTGCGTCAACCACGTGGGACGCCGCGACTGGGGCGGGAATAACCACTTCTTCTTCCGAGAGGTGCTTCACTACCTCCGCATGACAAACGACCGCGACTTCGCTTTGACGGTGGAGCCCGTCATGGAGAAGATCCTTTCCCAGACCCTCCGTGAGTACGACGCCACGGGTACGGGTGTTCTGTCCTGGCATTCCCAGATCGGCAACCAGGAGGACATGGAATCCACCCCCGGCCGCGGCGCGGCTACGGGCGCTGAGGGGGCGCAGATGCTCAAGCTCCTGTCGGAGTTCTATGGGTATCTTGGCAACGGGGAGAAGGCCACCCGCTACGCCCTGGCCTCTAAGTATATGTGGAAGCAGGTCAAGGACACCGTCTGGAAACGGGATCTCGGGCGTATGGCCTGGTTCGTGGACGATCACGGTCAGACCCGTCTGGATACCACCTACCACGGCATTTGCTATCCCATCATCTACGGCCAAGTGGACAGCTTCGACGGTATGTCCTCGGCGGATCACCTCCTCCACCGCATGAGCGGAGCCGAGGGGGAGGTCTACCAGTCCAATCACTTCAGTGACCACGCCTACTGGGGCGTCCCCACGTGGGGTATGCAGGCGGGCTCGGATATGCAGCCCTTCGCCACCTCCGCTTACGCCAAGCTGGGCTTGACCGAGGAGGCTTACCGTCCCTTGAAGTTCGTGGCCGACCGCGTGTGCGGCCCCTTCCAGAGAGGCGCCTTCCCCGAGACCGCCAACGAGAAGCGCTTCGCCTACTTCTCCCCCTCGGCAGGCGTGTACGCCCAGGAGATGATCGAGTCGGTCTTCGGCGTGACCCGCGACCGCATCCACGGCGTGACCACCGTCTCCCCTTGCTTCCCGAAGGACTGGCCCACCGCCGAGATTTGCCTCCCCGACCTGTCCATGACCTACACCCGCGGCGAAAAGCAGGGAAGCACCGAGACCCACACCCTGGCCATCACCTCCCCCGACGGTTTGAACAAGCGGCTCCTGTGGCGTATCCTCCACGCCGTACATCCTAATGTCACGGTCAACGGCGCGACTGTCCCCGCCGAGATCGCCTACAAGTGCGGCTTCTGCGAGCTGACCGCCGAGTTGGGATGCGGGGACGAGCTGACCGTCACGGTCACCTACGACACCTTGAACGTCACGGTGGAGCATCCCAAGACCGCCGCCTGCGGGGAGTATGTTCCCGTACAGGTGACGGGCGGTGAGCTGCTGGGGATCGAGGATCCCTGCGGTATCTTCGACGGACGGGGCAAGCTCCGCGCCGATCTGCTGGACGAGTATCTACCCTACGGTGACTTCGGTCTGGTGAATTTCGCCCGCCATACCTTCGCGGTACGGGTGAGATGTCAAGGCATGGAGGTGACCTGCCCCTGCACCGTCACGGTCCTGCCCCGTCAGCGCATCACCGCCGTCTACGATCCCGATGCCGCCGCCGTGAAGGTCACCTACCAAAATAACACCGCCGTGTCCATCGACACTCCCGCCTGTCTCGCCAGCGGCGGGACGGTGTCTGCTGCCCTCCTCGTCTGCCCTCCTTACGGGACGATGACGGCGGATTTCCCCTTCGTGGGGACTCCCGTAACAGGCAAAAACCGCGCCCATCTGCTGGCGGGGGAGGCCTACAGCGGTGAGATCACCTTCGACACTCCCGCTACGGGAAAGGCCGCCTTGATCCAGACTGATCCCGCACTCTCTGTTCCCTATGCCGCATGGCGGGATATGGCCTACCCTTCCCACCACGGCTGTATCGTCATCAACCCCGACGCCTTCCTCCAGGGCGTGGCCGAGTCGATCACGGTGGGGAATCTGACCTTCCCGCTGAACGGTAGCTTCATCCCCGTGGATATCCATAGCCACCGCGTGACCGAGATTCCCCTGAATCGGGACGCCCGCAAGCTCTTCGTCCTTTTCTGCCCCTTCGCCGCCAGCCACGAGATCTGTACCCACCTCTTTGATCTGGAGGTGGAATGCCGCAAGGATGACGCCTACATGAAGCCCCTCTACACCTACCCCCTCGCCCTCCCCGGTGAGCTGGATTACGGCTTCGGCAATACCGTGGTAGCGGGCTTCTCCACCTATCAGGAGGGCTTTGCCCGTCCTTCGGTTCTCCCGCCCGTAGTGAATGGAGATTACGCCGACACCCTCGCCCCCCTGTATCCATCCAGAGACCTCTGGTGCCGCAACCTCGCCGCGGAGAGCGGGAACGCGGTATTCAATCTGCTGGAGTTGGATCTGGGTAAGCCCCAACACATCGAGACCCTGCGCCTCATCGCCCGCGCCATGGACGCGGCGGGTGGCGTGTTCGGGATCGCATACGAGTGATTTGAAGTGATTTGAAAGGAGCCGTAAGCCATGAAATTATTCCAACGAATCCTGTGTATCTGCCTCGCTCTGCTGCTTTTGACGGCAACTGCTGCGGGGTGCGGTGAGACACCCGGCGGCCCTTCCGAAGTCAGTTCGGAAACCCTGACCGTCACCGAGGGGGAAACCGTGGATGAAGCCGCCCAAGCCCTTGAATCCATTGACGAAGTGGACTACGGCGGTCGGGAGTTCACGGTCCTTCACGCCGAGGGTACCAACTTCGAGGAGGAGCTGATCGGTATGCCCGACATAGCGGACGCTGTGGCCAGCGGTGTCATCAACGACGCCGTCTTCGAGCGGAACACCGAGTTCGAGCTGCGGTGCAAGCTGACCTACGTCAAGGTCCCCGCCAACAATATGAGTATGCTGGGTATGCTGACAAATGAGATCGCCGCGGGAGATACCTCCTATCAGTTCGTGGATACCAATATGTCCATCGCCGCCGATTGCGCGGTGGCGGGGCTTCTCTACAATTTCCTGTCCTTTGAGTCCATTGATTACGGGCGCCCGTGGTGGGACAAGGGAACCTTCGGCTTCAATCTGGACGGGAACGTCATGTTCATGAACGGAGCCCACAACATCATGGATGATGATATGACCTATATTCTGGCCTTCAACAAGGAAATGATCAAGGACTATCAGGTGGAGAACCCATACCACACCGTACAGAACGGCAATTGGACCCTGGACTATTTCAGCGGCGTGATCCAATCGGTCTCTGCCGACAACGGAGACGGAAAGTGGGATCTGGAGGATACTTACGGCTTCGCGGCATCCCACATCATCGGGAACTCCTTCTTCTACGGAGCGGGACTGCAATACATTCAGACTGACCCCTCCACGGGAGAGATTAGTCTGGCTCTGGATTCCGGGCGCTTGGAAAAGGCCACGAATATTCTGGAGAAGACCCTGTTCCTGGTCTACGATCAGAATGCCATTTACATGGGCAACTATCTGGAGTTCGGCAACGCCGCCCAGCTTTTCATCGACGAGCAGGCCTTGTTCTTCTCGGAGAATACCAATTATCTGCGCTCCATCGCATCCACCATGGAAAGTGATTTCGGCATCGTTCCCATTCCCAAGTATGACGAGCAGCAGGAGCATTACCATACGTGGGCCCATAACGTAGGGTCAACGTTCTGTCTGCCCGCGAATCTCAAGGACACCGAGACTATGGAAAGGATCCTGGAGATCTACGTGATCCTCTCCTATCAGCACGTCACCCCCGCCTACTACGAGACCCTTCTGGGCACCCGCAACGTCCGCGACCCCGAATCCGCCGAGATCCTCGCGGACATCTTCGCCAACCGCGTCTACGATATGGCCCAGTACTACCGCACCTTCAACCTGGCCGATCTGTTCTACAACTGCGTCAACAACAATCAGAAGAACTTCGTGTCCTCCTATGAGAGGACTGCCCGGAGCTTTGAGAGAAATCTGGGGCAGATCATGAAAAAGCTGAACGCCGACAAGTAAAGGAGATAACCATGAAACAGACCCTGATCCGTGAATACTTTGAAAAGAACCAAGGCATCCTGAACATCCTCCCCACCTTCGTCCCCCGCCGCTTCTGTAAGGCGGGCCACCGCCTCCGCCTCCATCCCGACGATTACTTCGCTCTGGGCACCCACCGCGGCGCCATCAAGGAGCGGTGGTTCTCCTCGGTCATCTGCGCCATGAACGGCCCCGACGCCGCCCCCGACGAGGGCATGAGCTACGTGGACATGGGAGAGGCCGAGAAGATCTCCCTCAAGGACTTCGTCACCGAGCTGGGGGCCGAGCTGATCGGCGACGAGCTGATGGAGAAGTACGGTACCTGGCCCATGTACTCCAAGTTCTTCGACTACGAGGATCCTCTGTTCCATCATCTCCATCTGGACTTCGATGCCGCCGCCCGGGTGGGCAAGCTGGGTAAGCCCGAGGCCTACTACTATCCGCCCCAGTACAACCCCGTCCCCGGCAATTTCCCCCACACCTACTTTGGCTTTGATCCCGACGTGACCTACGAGGAGGTCAAGGAGCGCCTCAAGGGCTACGAGACCCGCGATATTCGCATCACCGAGTTGTCCCGCGCCTACCGCATCGAGCTGGGCACGGGCTGGTACACCGCCCCGGGTGTCATCCACGCCCCCGGCTCCTACCTGACCTACGAGCCCCAGTGGAACTCCGACGTCAACTCGGTCTTTGAGAATATCGCCAGCGGCGAGGTCTACGACTACAGCTTCCTCACCGAGAACTGCCCCGAGGACAAGCAGAGGGATCTGGACTACGTCATGAGCCTTCTGGACTGGGACAAGAACGTGGATCCCCACTACCGCAAGAACAATTTCCGTCCTCCCCTCACCATTGTGGAGACCGAGGATTACACCGAAAAGTGGATCGCCTACGGCAACCCCTACATCGCCGCCAAGGAGCTGACGGTGCAGCCCGGCAAGACGGTGACGATCACCGACGAGACCGCCTACGGCTGTATTCTGGTGCAAGGCTACGGCAAGCTGGGCAGCTTTGCCTGCGCCACCGCCACCATGCTCCGCTTCGGCGGGAAGAGCCAAGACGAGTTTTTCGTCTCCGCCCCCGCCGCCGCAAAGGGTGTCACCATCGAGAACCACAGCTCCTGCGAGCCTCTGGTGATTCTCAAGCATTTCCCCGTCTATGACGGCGTGCCCCAGTGAAAAACCTTGTCCGCAAAGGAGAAAAGACCATGCTGAATCCCTCTGTCTCCCTGCCCTACCGCGATCAAAACGGTATCAAGGGTAAGTATCTCTACGCGATCGGTGGCTACCACTCCACCGACACGGGCTGTCCCGCCTGGGGCACCTCGGATCCCTCGGATATCCGCTTCATCGGGGATCACCTCGGGGATTTTGTCATCACCTACGCTGACGGCTCTGCCGATACCGTCCCCCTCATCCTGGGCTATACTCTTTGGCTCCACTCCACCTGGATGGAGACCCCCGCCCCCTTTATGGGGGAAGGGAAGGATGATGCCCTCGCCGCCCGCCTTATGGAGACCCTGTCCCTCTACGGCGCGTGGGACAGACGGGAGAGGTGGCTCCTTCGCGTGGCTCTGCGGGATCTGCCCGTGACCGCCGTGGAGGTGGTGGGCGACCCCGAAAAGAATCCCGCCCGTCCCGTCCTGTCGGTCTATACCGTCCCGTGGGGCACCACCGAGGATCAGCCTCTTAAAAAGGGCACGCCCGTGTTCACCGAGGCCTGTATCACCGATGACGAGACCCTTCCCGACCTGGGTGAGGACGCTCCTGCCTTCTTCGCCACCCATACGGTGGATCTCACTTCTCTGCCTTTGAAGTGTGTCCAGGAGAATCTGGATGCCGTCTGCCATGCCCTCCATACCCTTGACGGGGACTTTGAGCAGGCTCCCGACTTTGAGATCCCCGATGACTACCTCCCCTATCGGGTGAGCTTTTCGGGCAGTCCCCTCGCCGAGATCGCCACGGGCGCGGTGTATCACAACATGAAAAACCTCTGTGAGCGCACCGACCCCGACGGCTTTATCCATACCTCCTACCACAATGCCCCCTCGTGGCGGTATGACGGCTTCGGCCCTTACGTCCTGAACGCCAACTCCTACTACGACGCCTACTACGCCCGTGACTGCGCCCGCGCCATCATGACCCTCAATCTGTTCGGTCAGAACCGCAAGGCTCTGGACTCCTGCCGCCTCGGCGGGGAGTTCATGATGGCCTACCCACGTGACGGTGTGACCCTGGGCGGTATCCCTGTCCCCGGGCATTTCAGCGTCATGTGCAACAAGCCCTACATCTACTCCCAGCTCCTGATCCATCACGGCTGGCCCACGCAGTACACCTCCGAGCGCTTCGGGGAGGAGTGCGGCAACCTCGGCAACCAGGAGACCGACGGCCACGGACTCATGATGATGGGGCATTTCGCCGCGTGGGCCGCCGCGGGAAAGGATCCCGCCTACGTGCGGGAGAATTGGGACTATATCCGCGAGTGCGTGAAGTGGATCATGTGGTGCTTCGATCACCCCGAGCTGACCTTCGTGAAGGATGATCTCCTTTACGGCGAGACCGAGGCCGCCATGAACGATTACACCCTGTACGCCAATATCCCCTGCTACCTCGGCCTTCTGGGTTATATCGAAATGGCTTCTGCTGCGGGCTTTGCCGAAGAAGCGACTCTGTGGCAGACCTACGCCGACCGTCTGCAAAGCGGCATCGACAAGGGCCTGACCGACGGGGAGGGCTGGAACCTGGAAAAGCGGGGCTTCAGCCACGATCCCGTGGTGACCATGCTGGCGGATACCTGTGGCTACGACACCGCCGATATGCCCGCCGATTGGGTCAGCCGCTCCATGGCCGTCTATCCCGCCGATCTGCGTAAGACCGTGGACTTCGGGTGGTACGGTGTCCGCGGCGGTATCGGCTACGATCACTCCATGATCACCCAGAACGCCCTGCTGTTGGATCAGACCGCCGACGCGGGTGCTTTGGTGGAGTCACTCTGCCGCATCTGCTACGCCCCACGCCTTCCCGAGCCCTACCTCGTCCCCGAGGGCATGGCCATCGACGCCGAGAAGGGCATCTTCCGTCGGCAAGGCGATCTCGGAAATCTTGTGCAGTTAGCCGAGGCCATGAAGTGCTTCCACATCGTGATCGGCATCTCACCCGTATGGGGGGATACCGTCAAGGTCATGCCCCGTCTTCCCAAGGGGTGGAGCGTGGCGGTCAAGGACTATCCCCTCGTCAACACCCGCGCCACGGTAGACATGGAGACGTCCTACCCCACGGGCAATACCCAAGCCATGACCCTTTCCCTGCGCGGTGAGATCCCCGAAAAGACCCTTCGTGTCCGCTTCGGCCCCTTCTCCCCCGACTGCGAGACCGTCACCGTGACCCTCAATCATAGCCCCTATACCCTCCAAACAGAGCTCTGCGGCGATGCAAGCTGGGCATGGCTGGAGATAGACCCCAACACGTTACCGTAAGGAGGAAATATCATGTTCCAAGTATTCAAGCATCCCGCCATCAATGAAGAGCTGACTGTATGCGGCGTTCCCTTCGGCATTTGCCGTCAGGACGGCGTGGTCCGCAAGGTGGAAGGGAACTACCTCCCTGTGGACGGCTGCTACGAGACCCTGTACTTCCTGGGTATGTCCACCGACAGCTGGCAATGCTCGGAGTGGTGGGCCCAGACCGAGGTGCAGTACGATGCCTCCATCCGCCTGTTCTTTGGCGACCGCGTGGGCCGCATCCGCCTCATCTTCGACGACCGCACCGAGGAGCTGATCTCGGTGATCTTCGGCGTCAACGCCTTCAACTACAATCTGTTCTTCCGTCCCAAGCCCCACGAGGGCAACCTCATGAGCTTCGGCGCCCCCTACGACGAGCCCTTCAAGTCGGATCCCCACGCCCGCAAGCTGCTGGAGGATGCCCTGGCCATGACCGAGAACACCGCCGAGGATGCCGAAAAGGTGACCAAGTGGGTCTTCGCCTACAAGCCCCGCTCGGATAAGCGCATCATCAAGATCGAGTGGTTCAAGGAGGAGGGAAAGCGCGCCGATTTCGTGGTCGGTGGCATCACAGGCGTCCCTGCAGGGGAGACCGACACCACGGGACTGCCCGCCGTGGATCAGTCCTTCTTCCTGCGCAAGGCGTGGTACAAGCCCGTGGAGGCTCTGAAGCGGAGGATCTACCAGTACCTGGATGAGATCCCCGCCTCGGTGGATCTGCTCCCCATGGAGGGCTTCGATGCCCCCGATATCCGCTTCTACAACAAGGACGGTCTGGATATTTACACCAACGTCTACCGCCGCAACATCATGGACATGGCCTACCACAAGATCACCGATGACGGTATGACCCATACCTCCTCGGCCATGACCGCCAACTTCGGCTGCTACATCGGCTTCGGCTCCTATAATATCAGCGACTCCTACGGCGGACACGTCTGGACCCGTGACATCGGACGTATGCTCATGGAGGTCATCAGCATGGGCTACTTTGACCGCGCCATCATGGCGGTGGATAAGCTCCACGAGCTGCTCTACTACCCCTCGGTGCGCTTCAAGATCCCCCATTGGAAGCGGGTGGCCAATCTCGTCGCCCAGAACGAAAACGATCTCTTCAACGAGGGCAACGAGAACGATGGGCACGCCTCCATTATGATGGCGATCTACTCCCTCTACCGCAAGGGCGGCGTGGGGAAGGACTGGCTGATCGCCAACCGCGACCACCTGAAGGCCGCTGCCGATTACTACCTCTGGCAGGAGTCTCACCCCGCAGAGTCCAACTTCAACGGCATCCTCTACTCCCACTCCGAGACCTCCTCCCAGACCTATGGCGGCTACGATCTCTACGCCAATATCATCTCCGCCGTCGCCCTGGAGCTGTACGCCCGCCTCTTTGACGTGCTGGAGGAGGGCGACTACGCCGCCGACCTCCGCCGCCTGGCCGACAAGCTCCGTGGGGGATGTGCCGAGCGGTTTCTCATGGATCACGGAAAATACGGCCAGGTCTGGACGGATACCACCGACGATTGCTGGACCTATGAGTACAAGCGCTTCGCCGATCTCATCCTCTCCTCCGACTACCTATCGTTGGATATGGCCTCTGCCGATGAAGCCCTCTTTGAGATGATGACCCGCACCTTCGCCGCTGAGCGGGAGGTCTACTACAATCCCTACTCAGGCCGACAGATGGGCTACGGGCAGGGCTACCTCACGGGTGCCGTCCTCATGCTGGATCTGGTACAGGAGTACACAGACTGCGTCAATGCCTCGGCCAATCTCTGCTACCATCACACCGACGTGCCCTACGTCGTCCCCGAGGGCGTCATTTACCACGGCTCGGGTCAGTATTGGTTCCGCAACAGCGATCTGGGCAACGCCGTCCAGCAGGCCGAGATCGTCAAGGAAGCCCGCCTCATGCTGGGTGTGGATGATTTCGACCCTGCGGCCTTGAAGATCATCCCCCGTCTTCCCACCACCATGACCGCCATGGAGGCCAAGGGCCTGCCCGTGGCCACCGCCGACGGAGTCAAGTCGGTGGATTACCGCTACGAGAGAAGCACCGATCTGCCCCTGTGGGCCACCGACGGAAACACCGCCTACAGCATGAGTCTGACGAGTGACGTGAACGTAAGCGCAGTACGATTTGGCCCATTTGTGGACAATGACATTACCACCAACGGTGAAATCACGTGCATTAATAAGGTACAAGACTATTACTACGTGTATATTCGTGGGGACTTGAGTTGATTTTTACTCTGTCTATCTAAAAGAGTACGGAAAGGGAATTAAAAAACTCGCAAGAAAAGATTTATCCGTAAGTTTACCGACGCCCACAGCATTGCATCATCATGGTGGATACTGACAGCAATTGTGAGGAGCGGATTCCCATGTTCCACGATGCTGGTGTTTACATGATGCTAGGATGTATCTTGTTCGTGTTTTTTTCATACCAAAAGTAAAATAATTAAAAGCGCGCAACTTATTTTCGAGCTACGCGCCTACTTATTTTTTGCAAAGAAAAACCTGCATATGCCGAGGTGTTCGACATATGCAGGTAATGGTGAGCCGATCCGAAACCGAATCCGTCAATTATGAGAACTGTTGCTGAACCCGCCCAAATGATACGGAATAATTTTTGTGTCAACCTATAGAGTTGATATATACAACGGGGGGTGAAGATGTGTGCTTCTGTAGCGGCTACTATGGAAAACCATTGACATAATAGTTATAATACAGCCCACCAGG
>JAFULU010000243.1 GCA_017483125.1 Clostridia bacterium | reverse complement strand
CGGAGAAGTCAAGAAGCTCGCCGAAAACCTGCCTCACGTATGGGCGTCCCAGGAAGAACTGCTTTTGCGGTGGTATCACGAGGATAGCGAAGCGCATCGGATCGAGCTTGTGGAGTGCGCCGAGATGTATTTGCAAAGCCTCACCATCTGTTTGGGGCATATTGCCTTGTCCTCCTGCTATACCGTCGAGGAAAAAATTCAGATCCGAAAACAAATCATCGGTATTCTGCAAATTCTGCATCCCGATGAGGATTACGGTGACGAGGAGACCGGTTTGGCGGATGAATACTGCCGGATCGCAGCGCTGTACGTCCAAATCGGTGAACGTGATCGGGCGCTGGATGCGCTTGAGCGCATGTGCGCGTACGCGCTTGATTTTGAAACTTGCAGCGGCCAGCATACGTCCCCTGTTTTCCGCGGCTACGAAGCTCCGAAGTGGGCTTCGGACGAGTATTCCTACTGTCGGGATGATCTGCTTCCGTTCATGACGCAAACGACATCCTTCGCTCCCCTGCGGGATGAGCCTCGGTATATCGAGGTCATGGAAAAGCTCAAAAATCCACAAAAATAGTCTGAATCACCGAACCTTTTCCCGTTTCCGCGACTCTATATAGGAAAGGCTATCACACACCCACGAAAGGAGCCCCCATGGAGATCAACACTGACCGACCGAACCACATCGTGATCCCCCGTCGCGCTCTTTTCAAGCGAGTGGCGGTTCTGTGGTTTTTGGAGATCACGGCCTGCCTCTGCGGCGCGGGAGCCTTTGGCATCATATCGGTCTTCTGTGTGCTGGAGCTGGTCTGGCTCACCGCCAAGGTATTGCCCCTCTGGAGGCTCTACTACCACCCCGCCTCCCTGTATATCGTGCTGGGACTCCTCATCATCCCCGCCATCCCCATCGGCCTTGCCCTGCGGGTATTCATTCCTTGGCTGGTGGTGGATCTGCCCCGACTTATACTGTTCTGAAAGGAGTATCGTTTTCGTGAACGCCTTTTCCCTGATTTATCCACAAGACCGCCACGACGACACGCCCGTTCGCACTGCCGCCCGCGACCTCATCGCCAATTTGGGCGCGGATTGGTTCTTTCACAGCCGTACCTGTCGTCTGATGGACTACCTCACGTCCGATCCCGAGGTGATCCGCTACCGCCGTACCGCCCTGCGGGACGTGATGGAATGCCCGCCCCTGTTGCAAATGCTACGGGATGCCTCCGACCTCCTTTCCCAAATTGAGGAGAACGTCAAGCGGCGGGACAGCAGCGGGGACAGCTTTGAGTCCCAGTTCTTCTCCATCCGCGAGCTGGAGATCTACATCGACCTGGTGGACTGTATGCAGAACGCCTTCGACGCGGTGGAGGCGGGAGGATTTGCCCTGCGCTCCGAGGGATTCGCCGCCCTGCGGGACAGCGTGCGTGAGCAGACCGAGACGGTCAACGAGCTGCGCGAGGGACTTTGCCGCATGGTCATGGCGGTGAAGGACATCAAGAGCGTCACCATCGGCTTCAATTTGGATACCAACCTCTCCCCCTACGAGGCGGGGCTTCTGTCCATCAACGACCGCCCCGTTCGCTCGGGGGAGCTGATCGACCGCCTGCTGAACCTGGAGCTGGCCAAGGACGATATGACCGCCCTCGCCCCCATGACCGCCGTCACCAAGCGGTTGACTCCCCGTGAGCGGGAGAGCGTGGACATGGTCTTTATGGGCGCCATGCGCAAGGTCTACGGCGGCGCTCTCCGCCCCTGGGCGCCCATGATCCGCAAGTACGTGGCGGCGGGCGCCTGCCCCTGGCTGCGGCTCCTCCCCGAAATGCGCTACCTCACGGTCTCCGCCGATCTGCTCAAGGGACTCACCGACCGCGGCCTTCCCATCTTCTGGGCGGAGGTGCGCCCCGTGGAGGAAAAGGCCTTCTCTGTGAAGGGGATGTATAACCCCGCTCTGGCCATGAAGCTGGCGGAAACCAATCCAGACGCGGTCATGGTCTGCAACGACCTGGATTTTGATGCCGAGGGCGGCATCTATATCCTCACGGGCCCCAACAGCGGCGGCAAGAGCATCTTTACCTGCGGCGTGGGGATCCTGCAGATCATGTTCCAGCTGGGTATGCCCATCCCCGCGTCGGAAGGGAAAATCAGCCCCGTGGAGGGTATCTTTACCCACTTCCCGAGCGAGGTGGAGGTCACCACCTCCGACGGACGGCTGGGAAGCGAGTGCGCGCTGGTCAAAAGGATCTTCGACAAGCTCACCCCCCACAGTCTGGTGCTGCTGGACGAGACCTTTTCGGGCACGGACTCCTTTGAGGGCTCCTTCCTGGCCGCCGACGTGCTGGCCGCCCTGTCCGCCCGCGGCGTCCATGCGGTCTACTGCACCCACATGCACGAGCTGACCACCCACATCCCCGAGGTGAACGGCCGTCCCGAGGCGCGCTCCAAAGTAGCTACCCTCTCGGCAGGCTCCGAGGGACGGGATCGCTTCCGCATCCTCCGCCGTCCCCCCGACGGAAGATCCTACGCCGCCCGCATCGCGGAGAAGTACGGACTGTCCTACCGCGAGCTGGTGGGGAAATGAATAGAGACAGCAAAAAGCCCGCCCTCACACCGAGAGCGGGTCTGTTTTTGTTATTGGGCCTCCAAAACCGCCAGGATCACCTCGGGACGGTTGCCAAGACGGATGGGAAAACCGCTGTTCCCCAGCCCGCGGCTGACACACAGCAGGGTCTCCCCCTCATTTGCGGGGACGGTATACAGCCCTCCGTCATAGGCGGGGAAAAGCCCCTGCCCGGGAGCGTAGAGCCCGCCCACAAAGGGGAGACGGAACTGACCGCCGTGGGCATGACCCGAAAAGACCAGGTCTGCCCCTGCCTTGGCGTAGTCG
>JAFULU010000242.1 GCA_017483125.1 Clostridia bacterium | reverse complement strand
CCACGAGTCCCAGATGCCGTGGGTGGGTGTCTGTTCCAAGGCACGGAAACTGGGGTACTATTCCCACCAGACCGATACCTGTGGGTTTCATATCCACGTCAATCGGGATTCTCTGGGTGACACCAACACCCAACAGGAGGCGGTGATCGGGCGGATCATGTATCTGGTGGAGCGCTACTGGAACGAGCTGCTCATCTTCTCCCGTCGCACCGAGTACCAACTCACCCGCTGGGCCTGTCGGTACGGCTACAAGGATCAGCCCAAGGAGATGCTGGAGCACGTCAAGAAGGGTCGCAGCAGCCGCTACACCTGCGTGAACCTGACCAACGACGATACCATTGAGTTCCGCGTCTTCAAGGGCACCCTCAAATCGAATACAATCATAGCCACGCTGCAGCTGGTGAACCACCTCTGCAACGTGGCTTACTTTTTGTCTGACGAGGAGGCGCGGAGCCTCTCCTGGAGCCGCTTCGTGGCTTCGGCGGACGGGAATGAACTGATCCGCTATTTGAAGGAGCGGCGTCTTTACCTCAACGATCCTGTGGATGCGGAGGAGGATGCGTGATGTGTTGTCTGTTCGGGATTCTGGATCATCATGCTTCCCTGTCGGTTCAGCAACGCACCAAGCTGCTCTCGGTACTGGCTACCCAGAGTGAGGTGCGGGGGCGGGACGCTACGGGCATCGCCTACAACTCGGGCGGTCAACTGCGGATCTTCAAGAGAGCCAAGGCGGCTCATGAGTTGCGGTTTCATCTTCCCCACGATGCCACCTGCCTTATGGGTCATACCCGTATGGCTACCCAGGGGGATGAGAAGATGAACTATAACAATCATCCCTTCCCCGGCACCGTTGGCGGTAGTTCCTTTGCTTTGGCGCATAACGGTGTGATTCATAATGACCACACCTTGCGCAGTGAGCAGGGGCTTCCCTCGACGGTGGTGGAGACCGACAGCTATATTGCCGTTCAGCTTCTGGAGCGGGAGGGGGTGGTGGATTGCTCCTCCTTGGCTCGGGTGGCGGAGTTACTCCAAGGGACCGTGGCTCTGTCGGTTCTGGATGGAGAGAATAACTGCTATCTGGTCAAGGGGAACAATCCGCTTTGCGTGTACCATTGGAAGAATGCGGGGCTGTTCGTTTACGCCTCCACCGAGCAGATCCTGTTGGAGACATTCCGTATCTTTACGGTTCCCTTCGGTCAGCCCGAGACGGTGAAATTGGACGATGGAGAGATTTTGAAGATAGACCCAATAGGGAGATACTCAAAGGCCTCTTTCGACACAAAAAACCTTTCGGTCCCTTCCCACACCTACCATAATTGGCCACCCTACGCGCGCTTCTCTTTTGGTGGAACGGGATCAGAGACCCACGATCCTTACGTTTCCGCTCTGAAATCGGTGGCTCACTGGTTCGGGTTCTCGGGAGACGACGTGGAGATGATGTTGGCGGACGGTTTTACCCTGGAGGAGATCGAGGAGATGTTCTACGATGGGTATTACTGATCTGTGCCGCTGTGTCGGTGTCGGGGTGAAAACTTTTGTCAGTGAAATCCCTATTCGACCGCGATTCCCAATAGGGTTCCCGTCTCGGGTGGCATATGCCAAAAGGCGGAAAACGAGGCTATTGGGTCATGATTTCGCTATGTCATTGGGGTGTACCCTACTGGCACAGAAGAAAGGAGCATTACCGTGAAGATCGGTTACATTCGTATCAGCACCACCGACCAGAACACCGCCCGTCAGGAGGTACTGATGGAGGAGCTGGGGGTGGGTCAGGTCTTTATCGACCGCATGAGCGGGAAGTCCACCGACCGTCCCGAGCTGAAGCGCATGATGACTTTCGTGCGGGAGGGGGACGTGGTGATGGTGGAGTCCATCAGCCGCTTTGCCCGTAACACCCGCGACCT
>JAFULU010000020.1 GCA_017483125.1 Clostridia bacterium | reverse complement strand
TGAGCTGTGATGATACCACCCCCTCCGAGCCTGTGAATACCACGAACCAAGTTGCCGACAGTGAGGGCAACGATACGCCTACCGACGAGCCCGAGACTTCCGCTCCCGATACCGACAAGCCCGCGGACGAGACCGATAAACCCGTTGATCCCGCAGACAAGGATCGGCTCAAGGCTGATCTGGTCGCCGCTCTGCGAGAGCTGTTGACAGGCTGTACCGTTGACCCCGCTTCGGTGATCCCCGAGACCATGCTGGTGGATTACCGTCAGAACCTTGTGGATCCGTCCGAATTGCCCGACGGCTATGTGTCGAATGTATCGGTATCGGACATTCCCGTCGCCAGTAGCGGCGAGCAGTGGCACATGGTGCTGGATAATCTGGAGCAGTCCGCCCTGTTCTTTGATCTGCTGGCTGTGGTGGATACCTTGACCACGGTCTCGGTTCAGACCTTTGAAACATTCTTCGACAAGAACCCCGAGGAGACTGCCATCCATACCTTTGAGGAAAGCATCTATTCGGTTACCATTCATTATGACGATGACACCGTTGCTTACGTGCTTGACTACACCGCGAACATCCCCGTTCTGGGTGAGCAGAAGGTGCAGATCGCTCTGTCTCTGGATCGGCAGACCCGAGAAAAAGCGGCGCGCATCCAACTGGGGAACGGGAACGCGTTAGCCTACACCTACACAGAGGCATCGTATACCTTCGCTCTGGAGCTGGTCGGCGTGCGTCACGCTTTCTTTACGGTCAATCAGGATGAGGACGGAAACGTATACGGTCATATCAACGAGTTCTTGACGGTAAAGGATGTACAAATTCAAAGTGCCGCTGATTTCTACATCACCGAGGACTATGTGACAGTGGTGGGCAACAAGGCCGACGGTATGCTCCTCTTTGACGGACGCATCTGCGAGCTGTACCGCGTGGAGGACGGCCGCCTCGTGGGATACGAGGTCAAGGAGACTGAATCTCTGTTGGGGATCGAGTTCGATACCCTGTGGTTTGATCTGTCCGCTTTCACGGGCTTTACCTCCATCCGCTATGCCGAGGCTACCGACGAGACCGACGCCGCTTTCTACGTCAACAACTCCAAGAAGCCTTGGGAGTCTGAAAAGGTTGGCCTCTTTAATCCCTCCCGTCGCTTTGATATCGAGTTCCGCACCCGCTACTGTACCGTCTACGATGCCGAGAACGACGAGTATAAGGTGGAGTACGCACGGGTGCCCATGCTCTTCGTGCAGGAGGGCTATCTGGAATCCCTCACCAAGGATATTAAATCCGCAAACGGTATTCAAGTCAACCTTGGCGTAGATGGAGGTGAGCTGGAGAAGCTGATGGCAGATTATGACGCATTCATTCCCGAATTCGATGAGCATAAGGCGGCGATCACCACCGACCTGATTGAGCAGTTTATCGGGGAACCGATCTCCTTCCAATAATTTACAGATTGTTTATCGGGTTGACCGTTGCCTTTGCGGTCAACCCTCTTTTTAGGCTTGCCGTATGCCTTTTTGAAAAATGAAAAAATTCTCAAGAAATTTTCATCCAATCACTTGACAACTTTATAAAATTGTGCTATAATAGAGCCATCACAGAAAGGAGTTCCCCATTCCTATGAAAAACACAAGTAAAACTCTGGGTATCATTGCCTCGGTCGTCATCGGTACGGTCGCCACGGCACTGGCATACTACCTCATGCTCCCTCCCCTCAACATCCACAGCTCAAGCTTCTGGACCTTCCTCATCATGGTGCTGTTCTTCTACGGCCTGCCTCTGGGCGTGGTCAGCGGCTTCGGCGCGGCAGGGAGGAAGAGCGGTAAGGTCAAGGTGAATAAGATCTTCCTCATCATCGCCGCCATCCCCGTGGCCGTGCTGGTGCTGGGCGGGATCTTCTCCTCCACCTTCTTCAACGCCCAGAAGTACGCCGCCGTCATTGAGGTCCAGCAGTCGGATTTCTCGGAGGATATGCCCGAGGCCGACGTGGTCACCAACATCTCCCTGATGGACACCGCCTCGGCTTCCATCCTGGGTAACCGCGAGCTGGGTGCCCTCTCCGACGTGGTCTCCCAGTACAACGTCAGCCCGGACTACAACCAGATCAACTATAAGGGCACCCCCAAGAAGGTGGCCAATCTGGAGTACGTGGACTTCTTCCGCTGGATCAACAACTCGGCAAACGGCGTCCCCGGCTACGTCATGGTGGACCCCGTGGGCAACGACGCCGACTACGTGAAGTTTGAAAAGCCCATGATCTACGTGGACAGCGCCTACCTTGGGGAGGATCTCATGCGTAAGCTCCGCTTCTCCTACCCCACCAAGATCTTCTCCTCGGTCAACTTTGAGATCGACGAGGCGGGCAACCCCTACTATATCGTCTCCTGCATGAAGCCCCACGTGGGCCTCTTCGGTGCTATGGACGTAAACGAGGTCATCATCTTCAACCCCTGTGACGGTACCTCCGAGCTTTTTGCCGTGGCTGATGCCCCTTCCTGGATCGACAATGTCTACGATGGTAATCTGGCCAGCCAGAAGTACAATTGGTACGGTACTCTGTCCAGAGGCTTCTGGAACTCTGTCATCGGTAAGCGGGACTGCAAGATGACCACCCAGGGCTACGGCTACGTGGTCCGCGGGGACGACGTCTGGTACTACACCGGCATCACCTCGGTTACCTCCGACGAGTCCAACATTGGCTTTATCCTGACCAACGCCCGCACGGGTGAGTACAAGTACTACCCCATCATCGGTGCCGAGGAATATTCCGCCATGGGCGCCGCCCAGGGTGAGGTGCAGGAGAAGGGCTACGTGGCCTCTTTCCCCTCCCTCATCAACGTGGAGGGCGAGGCCACCTACATTATGGTGCTGAAGGACGAGAACGGTCTGGTCAAGCTCTACGCCCTGGTCAACGTGGAGAACTACAGCATCGTGGCCACGGGTGACACCCAGTCCTCCGCCAAGCAGGCCTATCTCGAGGAGCTGGCCAAGCGCGGCGTTATCACCGAGGAGGAGCTGCCCGCTCCCGAGACCAAGACGGCTGACCTGACCGTCAAGACCGTCCGCCTCGCTGCTGTTGGTGGGGAGACCGTGGTCTATATCACCGCCGAGGACGGCACCGTCTACCGCGCCGCCCTGGCCTCCGACGAGTCGCTGATCCTGGTCACCGAGGGCATGACTCTCACCGTGGAGTACGCCGAGACCGAGCACGCAAAGATCCGGGCGATCATCGGTTGGAGCGAGAAGACCGAATGATCTGAATAAAAAAGAAAACCGAGAAGTAGGGAAGTTCCTTGCTTCTCGGTTTTTGTTGGGGGTTACAAATTTGGGTTTGTTGGGGAGTTGGGTTTCCTCGTGAGCCTTCCCCAGCGGGGAAGGGGGACCACCGTAGGTGGTGGATGAGGAGAGCGGGTTTGTTTTTTCGTACGGGTGTATACGGAAACCCCTTGATACACCAAGAAAAATCATACCCGATACCGAGCGG
>JAFULU010000241.1 GCA_017483125.1 Clostridia bacterium | reverse complement strand
CTCGCAGAGGGTGGCGGTGCCGTTTTGGAAGGTACGGAGACGCACCTCGGGGCCCTTGGTATCCAGCATGACGGCGGCGGGGACCCCCAGCTTATCCCGGGCGGCGCGGAAGGTCTCGATCATCTCCTTGTGGTACTCGTGGGTGCCGTGGGAGAAGTTGAGGAGGGCCACGTTCATGCCCGCTCTGAGCATATCGGTCTTGACATTCTCGGTACGGGAGGCGGGGCCGAGGGTACAGACGATCTTGGTCTTTAGCATATAAGAGACTCCTTTGGAGCATTATTTCAGCCTATATTATACCACATTTGCGGGGATTTGTATATAGGTTGGAAAAAATTTCAGAAAATTTTTGAAAAGCCGTAAGATTTCAGGGGGTTTTGGTGTCTTATAAGGTGAGAGACCATTTTGGCCGTATCTGTCAGGGATAATCGGTCTCGTTTTGGGATGATCGGTTGTTGACAGGGGGCGGGCGGTATGGTAAAATGGTATCAGACCAAAGAAATGAGGTATAACGTATGAATAATCAAGAAATGATGGATCGCGAAGTGACCGCCGCTCCCGCCATTCAACCCGCCAAGGGTCTGGCTCTGGCGAGCTTTCTGTGCGGTCTGGGTTCGGTGGTGTGCTGTATGGGCGTGCCCGCCTCGGTGGTGGGTCTGTCGCTGGGCCACGTGGCCAAGAAAAAGGGCAACCGCTCGGGACTGCGCAAGGTGGGTACGGTGTTTTGCATCGCGGGCATCGTGTTCCACGTACTGCTCATGGTGTTTGCGGGCACGGTGATGCCCGACATTCTGGATGAGATCGCACCCGAGTTGTTCGGGGACGGGACGGTGGAGAGTGTCACCAATTCCTCCGTCCATATTCCTGAGGAGAACATCACCAATCCTCCCGCAGAGACGACGCGGGAGCTGAGCGTATCCGAGATGCTGGTCTATACGGCAAAAGGGGACGGTACCTACGCCGTATCGGTCATGGACGGAGCGACTCTTCCCGAGACGGTGGTCATTCCTGCTCATTATAAGAGTGGAACGATTACAAGTATTGCTGACACAGGCTTCTCCGACCAGCGCAAGTTGACCTCCCTCACCATCCCCGACACCGTCACCTCCATCGGCAATCGCGCATTCAGCGGTTGCAGAAAGCTCATGGATATCCGGTTTTCGGTCAATCTCAAAACGCTCGGTGAGGGAGCTTTCTTCAACTGCGATGCTCTGCGTCGGGTGACACTTCCCGAGGGAGTAACCTCCATCGGCTATGAGTGCTTTGCAGGGTGTGATACACTTCTTTCGGTAGATCTCCCCAACAGCCTGACTCAAATGGGTGATGCGGCCTTTCGGAACTGCCCCCAATTCTTCCCCTCCTTCCCGCTCCCTGCGGGGCTGACATCCATCCCCGCATCCACGTATCAGGGCTGTACTTTTCCGGACTTCATGCTTACCATGGAGATCAGTCACATCGGTTCCTTTGCCTTCAATGGTGAGACGATCAATGTCATTCTGTATCCCGGTACAATAGAGGATTGGAAAACCAAGGTCACACTGGACGAGAACTGGATAGAACCACCGGAATCGGGCGAATACAATGTGAGAGTCATGTGTGACAACGGTACGGTGTTATACCGCAATGAACAGGCAACGTCATAAGTTGACAAGGGGATGACCATGTCCCCTTTTGAAGCGTAATTTACAAAAAAGAAGAGGTGTCAAGATGAACGACGAAAAATATGTAAATCCCCAAATGCCCCCTGTACCCCGGCATCAGCCCGCCAAGGGGCTGGCTCTGGGTAGCTTTCTGTGCGGTCTGGGCTCCATCGTCTGCTGTATGCCCCCCGCCTCCATCGTGGGACTCATTCTGGGCGGGGTCGCCAAAAGGAAGGGCAACCGCTCGGGCCTGCGGAGAGCGGGAGTGATCTGTAGCATCGTGGGTCTGATCCTGACGGTAGCTGTGATCATACTGGGCGTATTTGCGGTGTTGGACTACATGGAGACGGCCCATCTCACCTTCTCGGAGGCTGAGGACGGCTGGGCGGTCTACGTCAAGGCGGGGGAGTATCCCGAGCATATGGAGCTTCCCGCGGAATACAACGGCATCCCCGTGGTGGCCATCGGGGAAAACGCCTTCACCGACGCCGAGGGGATCGTGACCGTCACCATTCCCGACACCGTGACTGTGATCGGAGAGAACGCCTTTACCCACTCCGAAAGGCTCGCCGAGATCATCCTGCCCGAGGGAGTGACGGTCATTGAGGACTTCGCCTTCCGCGACTGTCCCAAGCTGGTCTCGGTGGAGCTTCCCGCCTCTCTGGAGAGCATTGGGGCGGCGGCGTTCTTTACGGATTCCAACCTGAAGACCATCCGTTACCGCGGCACCATGGCGCAGTGGAAGAGGATCCGAAAGGCGCGGAACTGGTACGAGAGGAAGCAGGGCGGTAAGCTGGAGATCGTCTGCGAGGATGGGGTCATTACCTTGAGCGATGAGTAGGAAAGATATGGCGGTAGGGCTTCAAATTGCAGTTTATCGGGGAGCTTGAGAATGCAAAATGCAAAATGCGAAATGCAAAATGAATGAAGCCTTTTGCTTCGCAAAAGCCTATTTTATGGTAAGATTTTTCGATCAAACACCCGAAAAGCATTGCCCTGTATGGAATATCCAT
>JAFULU010000240.1 GCA_017483125.1 Clostridia bacterium | reverse complement strand
GGTTAAAATCTTACTTTGTCGAGCTTGTTTGGCTCTTATACTTTGTTGAGTATGTCCCGAATCCGTGATAGATTCGAGATTCTTTTTTCAAAGAAATTTCGAGATTCTCTTCACAAGCTTTGCTTGTACTTTAATCTCCTGTTGTTCAATTGTCAATGATCCGCGCGGCTTTCGCCGCTATTTCAGTGCCGTGTTTTGCACAGCCCGACTATTATATCACAACCGTTCGCGTTTGTCAAGGGGTTTTTCAAAACTTTTTTAAGTTTTTTTCGACTTATTTCAAGCCGTTTTCCTCGACTCCTTGCAGAGCGGATGTGAAGCACATTATATCACATTCGGTTCACTTTGTCAAGTACCTTTTCAAAAGTTTTTTCAACTTTTTTCGTGATTTCCTGTGCGCTGTCCTCTTTGCGGTTGCCCGCTCCTTGACAGCTTGCATATTATAGCACTTCACCCTCCTTTTGTCAATAGCTTTTTGGAAAGTTTTTTCAGTTTGGCGGAGGAGGCAGTTCTGTACAAAAGAAGGGCATGGTTTTTGTACACCATGCCCAAATATTGGCGATTCAGTCCTTCAAACCGGCACAGAAGCCGTTCAGACCCGCCGTTTTTCCGTGGGGATCGAAGCAATGGAAGGCCACCACCCGCTTGCGGTTCAGATCGGCGCAAACGCCCTGGCCGTACATACCGCCGCCCGCGATGACACCCTCCGCCAGGCGGCAAATGCCGTAGCCATAGTCAGCCACTTGGTCCTTTTGGTAGTTCACGAAGAGATCCGACCACTCCTTGGAATAGATACGGCGGTCTCCCCACATACCCTCGATAGCCCAGAGCCAGCCGATCTTGGCCAGATCCTCGGTGCGGAAGTAGAGCCCCGTGCCGCCCACGGTATGGCCGTTGACATCGCGGCTCCAGGCGTTGACGTGACAGCCCAGAGGGACAAAGACCTCTTTTTGCATGAACAGCTCCAGATCCATGCCCACGATCTCCTCCACGATGCGGCCCACGATATAGTAGTTGCCGTCGGAATAGACGAAGCGCTCCTCGGGCTCTCCCACGATAGGCTCAGCAAAAAGGGTGTGCAGCCACTCGGGATCCTCCCACAGGTGGGCATTGGTGCAGTCGAAGTCCACACCGCCGTTCGCCCCCGTGCGGTGGCGCATGAGCTGATGGAGAGTCAGATCCCCCCATTTGGGGTCGGTTCCTTCTACCATATAGGAAGAAAGGAACTTGGAAAGCTTGTCGGTGGGCTTCAGAAGGCCGCGGTCGTAGAGAATACCGACCGCAATGGAGGTGATGGCCTTGGCGGTGGAATAGCAGTCGTGGCCGGGGTTGCCGGGCTGAAAATCCACCTTTTCCATGTGGTAGAGCCCCTCGCCCTCGGCGGGGCGCTCCAGAGTCACCACGGAATAGTAGATATGCTCACCGCCCTGGCGGCGCACCTCGTCGCACATAGCAGTCATGAACTTGGAATGATTCACAGTCGTTTCCTCCTATATTATACAGATGTCATGAGATCGTTGAGATTGATGACCTCCAGCCCCGCCCGCAGAGCGTGGGTGAAGGTGTAGGCGGTGCCGCCGCGGCTCCGCTTGCAGAAGGCGACGCAGACGTCGGACCCCTCCACCAGCTTGCGGTCCCGCTCCAGCATACAGCCGTCAAAGTAGGTATCGAACAGGAAGCGGTGGCTGTCGGCGCGGCTCACTATATATTGATAGGTACGCACCGCCGTCTCCTCCCAGTACTCGGTCTGGTTGCGGCAGGGCAGGATCAGCTCCAGTCGGATGTGGGGATACTGCTCCTTCAGCTCCAGCACCTTGAGGGCCGCCACCGTGTCAAAGCCAATGGCACCGCCCGCACGGAAGGTAGTCGTGCCCCGCTCGATCAGGTCGGTCAGCACCCTATCCAGCAGGGCGGGCAGGCGCAGAGCGTCCTCATAGGCGATATTGCGGTGACCCGTAAAGCACACGGTCAAGCCCCGCCCCCCATTCTTTTGGTTATTTTCCATCATTATATCAATCATTCGTTGCTTTCTTAACCGTAAGTTTCGCGTTGACGCCATTGACCTGAATGCGTAAGCTTCCGTCGCCCCAGCGGGTATAGTGATCCCCCGTGGCGGTCAGGTCGGTAAAATCTTCAATGCGGATGCCGCCGCCCAGTGATTCGGCCTCGGCGGTAAAGCCTGTGATCTCCTCCGACAGGTACAGCTCTACGTCGCCATCCACCTGATCGAAGGAAAGCTTGGTGGCCATATCCAGGTGCATGATGACGGAGGTATCCACGCAGTCCATAGCGGCGGAACGGACACCTCCCGTGAAGGTCAGCTTCCCCTTCACGGCGTTTACCTCCAGCTCTCCGATATCTCCCTTGACGGTGAGGTCGCCCTCCACCGCGTCCAGAGTCAGCTCGTCGGCGTTGCCCGTAAAGGTCACGTCCCCCGACACGGTGGTGATCTCCACCTCATCCATGGCCTCCAGCACAGCGGCGGGAATGGCCACGGTGAGATTCTTGCTGACCGCGTGGGCCTTACCGAAGACGACGGGCTTGCGGAACTGAACCGTCAGCTTGCCGTCCTTCAAAAGCCAGCGCAGACGGAGATCATCATCGTCACCGCTGTAGTCCTCGGTGATCCTGATCTCATCGGTGTCCGAGGGAATGACGGTGATGTCTCCCGCCAGCCAAACGATTTCCAGATCCGTGACAGCCCCCTTGACCGAGGCGTTCCCCACGCTGTACTCGTTGGCATCCTCGTAGGTAAAGCCTCCCAGACTCAGATGGATCCCGGGCAGACCGAACACGGTAACGTCGGTGCTCACACCCGTAACGCTACTCAGCAAGAGCAGTCCCAACAGGCAGAACACCACCGACCAGATGACGATCTTGACCACAGCCCTCTTGTTGACGGGGCGTTTCTCATTCACGTTCGTGTTCATGGCTTACCTCCTCAGATCGAAAATGCCCTCGGCCACGTTGTCCGCGGCGATGCCCATGATGAACAAAAGCCACGTGGTGCTCCAGGCGTGGGTGGTGAAGCTGAGGGCGAAGTAGGAGCCCAGGGTCACCGTCCAGATGATACCGCTGACCAGCGCGTACCAACGGGAGCGGGGCGGGCGCTTTCCGTCGCCGTTCTCCCCTTCATCGTCTTCATCGTCTTCATCGTCTTCATCGTCTTCATCACCGTCAACGTTTTCATCCGTCTCATCGCTCTCGCGGTTCTCCTCGGGGTCTTGGTCCCGAAGGACAGGGGCGGCAGGGGCATCGGCAGTCTTCGCCCCACGGGTAGCCCTCCCTATGGGGTCCTCGCCGATCACGTCGTTCAACAGCTCCTCAATATCCCCGATCCCGCTGATCGCCAGCGCGTAGGCCGTCTCGGGAGTCCGTCCCGTTTCGATCATATGATCGTATTTCTCCAGTGTGTTTTGCAGAAGCTCCTCCTTGAGCTCCGCCAGCTGCCGATTGTCGGGGGAGCGTCTCTCGGCATCCGCAAATAGGATCTGAATATGCTCCTTCAGTTTCTCTTTCATAACCGATCCTGCTCCTTTCTCAGATTTGCTCGGTGGAATCGTCACCACCGTCGGTCCCGCCGAAGCGCATGAGCTTTTCCAGAAGCCCGCTGGCCTCCCGCCATTCCCGCATCATGGCATAGTAGGCATTCTTTCCGTTCAAGGTAATGGCGTAGTAGCGGCGGCGGGCCCCCGTGGCCTCATCCCCCCAGTAGGAGCGGATGTACCCCGCTTCCTCCAGACGGCGAAAAGCGGTATACAGGGTTGCCTCCTTCAGCTCGTACCGACCGTCGGTCAAGTCTACCATGGCGCGGTTGATGCGGTAGCCGTAGCTGTCTCCCTGCAAAAGGGCCGCCAGTATGATGGCATCGGTATGTCCTCGGATCAGATCTGCCGTAATGGACATGGAACCACCTCCTTTTCTTGATGGATCCATTATACCACAAGATACCTCGCCTGTCAAGGTATTTCAGAAAGAAAAATACATTATTATGAAAAATACGTGTAGTTCCCTTCCACCTCCGCCATTCGGGACGCCCCCAAAAAAGAAACGACTCTCCAAGAAGAGCCGTTTCTCATAACGTGATCTTATTCGTTCCGATCCTTTTTATGGGTGCAGACGTATGCGGCGGCCAGTACCGATACAAGGCCCGTGAGACCCATGCCCAGCGAAGAGGCACAGCCCTCCAGCTTGCCCATGAGATTATCCACGGCGGCGTCGTGGATCTCCCTGCGGGTCTCGGTCTCCTTCTCGGCGAAGGGAGGATCGTACTCCTCGGTGGTCATATCGGGAGGATCGCCGAAGGGATCGTATTCGGTCTCGGTCTCGGTGGGAGCCGAGGGGTCCGTATCATCGTCGGGCTCGGGAGGCAAGGTGTCCCGATCCGGCTCGGCGGGAACGGTATCCCGATCGGGCTCGGAGGGAGCGGTGTCCTGTCCGTCGCTCGGCTTGGTCTCGGGAGCGGGAGCCGTGGTAACGTCCTCCGTGGGAGGATCCGTCTCGGTGGGATCGGGCGCGGCGGTTTCGGCGGACGAGCTTCCCGTTTCGGGCAGAGTCCCCGTCTGGCCGGGCACCGTCGCGGTCTTTTTCGAGGTGCCGAATCGGGTAACGGTAAGGGGTATTCCCTCGTCCTGTCCGGTCATATTCACCGTAACACCGACATGCACGGTGCCGTCAGGTTTGATTTCTCTCATGGATTTCACGATCTCGGCGGAGCCGTTCACAGCCGTGTCGTTGATATACAGTCCCCCGTCCTTGACCGACAGGGAATAGGTCACGCTTCCGTCCTGAGATACGGGGGCGCTGATCTTCGCGGTGCCGAAAATCTTGATACTCCCCTCGGGATTATCCGAGCTGACGCCCCGCAAGAAGGCGCTCAAGGTATACTGGGTGGTATTTTCATCCAGCTGCAGAATGCACTGCCAGCCCGAGCCGCAATGGTAATTGCTCATCATCATACCGCTCTGATCCCACATATGGAAGACCAGTATACCAAACTTCTCGGGCGAATCCAGCTTGATCTCCATGTACAGCCCATCGTCCATACAGAAGGCGCGGTCGGTCTGGACCGTGTAGGATTCCATCTTTTCGTGAGGTGTTACGCGGAGTCCCTCCGAGGTATACTCATAAGCGGGAGGAATGGAAAACAGGGGACTGCCCTTGTCATTCTCCTTCATGGAATATACGAACCAGATATCGGTATTCGTGTCCTCCGCGCCCAGTCCCAGGGTACCCACGCAGAACAGTGCGGTCATACACAGGGCCAGCGCCAGGATCCAAAGCCGTTTCATACAAATGCCGCCTTTCGGTTTCTTTTTTCGGTTTGTTTCGGGCCTCGGCACCGTCGATCTCTCGCTTTCAAGAGAAAAAAGGCGACTCCTGCCGAAACAAATCGTATCCAACATTATTATAGCGGATAATTGTGAATTTTTCAATAGCAATTCTTGAACAGAATTCAATACTCTCAAGGAAACAAAAAATCCCCTCCGCCAAAGCGGAGGGGATGAAACTATGCTTCGGGATTCAGCCGAACGAGTCTTTAAGGGACAAACGTCCCCGACTGTCCGATCAGTCCTTCTTCAGAGCCACAGCGGCAGCGGCAGCGGCCAGAATAGCGACTGCGCCAAAGCCGATGACGGAGCCGCAACCGGGCTTAGGCTCATCGGTGGGAGCCTCGGTGGGAGCCTCGGTAGCAGGAGCGTCGGTCTCAGCATCGGTGGGAGCCTCGGTCACCTCATCGGTGGGAGCCTCGGTCTTCTCCTCGGTGGGAGCCTCGGTAGCAGCCTCCATGTTCAGGCGGGCAGCGGTGTAAGCCTGTGCCTCCTCGACGGAGCGGAAGTAGCCCATGTAGTTGATATCCCACTGGCACATCTCGAGGTCGGTGGTATCGGTCACAGAGAAGAAGGGACGGATGTTGTGGATACGGCCGGAGTTGGTCTCGTCGATGAGCTCCAGAGCAGCCATATCGACCACGACCAGGATGTACTCCTCGTCCTCACCGTAGAACTGGCAACCCTCGTCGTAGATGGACCAGCTGGTCTTGTAGTCGTCGCGGCAGGACATGATCTCGCCTGCACAGTAGTAGATACCGCCCTGATCGCCCCAGAAGTTCTTCATCAGCATAGCGAAGACAGGGAAATCAGACTGGTTGACGGTCAGCTCGGACTTGATGCTCCACTGGAAGTAGGGAGCGGGACCGACGGCCTCCAGGTGGTAGGAGTTGTCACCCTGAGCAGTCAGCTTCAGGTCAACGCCCTGAGGATCGTTCTTGAAGGACTGCTTGGTAGCATCCCACAGCAGAGCGGGGGTGTTCTCGGGAATGGTAGCGGGATCGATCACGTCGCCGAAGACCAGCTTGTTGTCCTCAGGCTCTCTGGAGTCGGAACCCACGGGAATGGTAGCGTCAGCGGCGGAGGTACCGACCTTGGTGATGGTGATGGAGGTGGTAGCGTCCTTGATACCGCAGTGCATGGTGACACCGACGTAGAGCTCGCCGTTCTCGTTCATGCTGTCCAGCTTGGCGCTGACGGCGTCGATACCGCCAACGGTGACACCGTTGACCTTCAGATCGTACTTGGTGCCGTCGTGGGAGACCTCAAAGGTGTAGGTCTCGCGGCCGTCGTCGTCCATGGGAGCGGTGATGGAGGTGGTGCCCTGGATGGGGAAGGAGCCGGGGGTCTCCTCGGTGGTCAGATTGGTGATGAAGCTCTGGACCTCAGCGGCACCTGCGCCTGCGCCGCGGATCAGGCACAGCCAGTTCTCACCGAAGTCAACGCTACCGGGAGCCACGTTCTCTCTGTCAGAGATGTTGAAGGAGATCCAGTGGTCGGCAGAGCCGTCCTCACCGCCGTAAGGATAGTCGTCGATGCGGACTTCCATAAAGAAGCCGTCCTTCAGGGACTTAGCCTCAACGGTCTGGACAGTGAAGAAGGGGGTGTAGTTGGACCAGTCGGGAGCGATGGTCATGAGACCCTCGTTGGTATACTGGTAACCGGGAGCGGGGATAACGACCTCGCCCTCAGCCTCAGCGTCGTAGGTAGCGGGGTTACGGAGAACTGCCCACTCACCCTCGCCGGCCGCGGAGGTGGAAAGAGCCATCACGGGAACCATGGAGACGACCATGATCACGGCGATGACAAGTGCGATCAGCTTTTTCATGTTGAAAAAACTCCTTTCAAAATTTTCCATGCGGGGACGCATGGTTTTAGCGGTACTATTATAGCACATTCCCGCCAAGATTGCAACGGCTTTTTTACGAAAAAACCCGATAATTTGTAAACAAACTCATGCTTTTTTTCAAAAAATTCTTCATTTATTACCTTTTGGTTATATAAAAACCCCTCCGCAAAAGCGGAGGGGCCAAAAGCTATGTATCGGGAATCGGGACCGCGATCAGTCCTTCTTCAGAGCCACAGCGGCAGCGGCGGCAGCCAGGATAGCGACTGCGCTGAAGCCGATGACGGAGCCACAACCGGGCTTAGGCTCATCGGTGGGAGCCTCAGTGGGAGCCTCGGTAGCGTCGCCGCCCTGCTGGGGAGCGTCGGTGGGAGCCTCGGTCACGTCGTCGGTGGGAGCCTCTGTGGGAGGCTCGGTGGGCTCCTCGGTAGCATTGGGATCAACGGTCTCCAGACCGATGCCCTCTACCCAGGTGTTGGCGTATGCATAAGCCTCGTCAACAGAGCGGAACATACCGGCGAAGCAGAGGTCGAACTCACGGAGGGTCTCGTCGGCCATGTTCATGTCCAGACGGATGGAGTTGATGCGGCCCTCCCACAGATCGGTCAGGTCAACGGGCACGAAGATGTACTCCTCGTCCTCACCGTAGAACTCACCGTCGTAGATGGAGAAGGGAACGGTCAGACCGTCGGTAGCGCCGGAGTACTCACCTGCGGCATACCACAGAGTACCGGAGTCGATCCACAGGTTACGGACCATGATGCCGAACACAGGGAAGGTAGCGGCGTCGTAGGACCACTTTCTCTTGGGAGACAGGCTGAAGAACACAGCGGACTCGGAGGCGGTGCAGCGCCAGGTGTTGTCACCCAGAACGTCGAAGACGCAGTTGTTACCGGACTTCAGGTTGTAGGTATCGGGGTTCCACAGAATAGCGGGCATATTGGCCTCGATGGTAGAACCGTCGATGATGGGGTAATCCACGTACATGTTCTCCTCGGGCTCCTTGGAGTCGTCACCGACGGGCTTGGTAGCGTCGGAGGCGGTGGTGCCGTACTCCAGAATGGTCAGAGCGGCGCCGTCGCCACCCTTGTAGCCATCCATCATGGTGATACCCACGAAGAAGTCACCGGTGGGGCTCAGCTTCTCCATCAGCGTGGTGGTGCCGGCCATGTTTGCCTGCACAACGCCGTTGACCTTGATCTCGTACTCGGAGCCGGTCCAGGACACCTCGAGGGTGTTGATCTCACGGCCGTCAGCGTCCAGCTCAGCGGGAGCGGGGCCGCCTGTGCCCTGAGGCACGAAGGTACCGTTGAAGTCCTCGGTCTTGGGATCGGTCAGGTGGGGGATAGAGGTCACGTTACCGTCGCCGGTACCGCGGAGCAGGGTCAGCCAGCCGCCGCCGTAGTTGGCAGAGCCGGGCTGAACCTTACCGGTCTTCTGGCCGGCCTCGGTGCCCTCGGTGGCGCCGTCCTCGGTCTTACCGGTGTTCAGGGTGATGCAGATCCAGTGGTCGGCGCCAATGTCGCCGCCGTAGGAGTAGGAATCCACACGGAACTTGAGGTAGATACCGTCCTTCAGGTTCTGGGGCTCCTTGGTGGAGACGGTGGTGAAGGGGGCCAGAGTGGTGCTCCAGTCGGGCTGGATCACGGAGAAGCCCTCAGAGTTGTACTCGTAGCCGGCCTCGGGGGGATACAGAACCTCCTCGCCGTCCTCCGGAGGCTCATCGTCCAGAGCGGGGTAGCTGCCGGCGCCACGGTAGGTAGTCCACATACCCTCCACGGCAGCCGAGGTGGAAATAGCCATCACAGGGATCATGGACAGGATCATGAGCGCGGCGATGACAAGAGCAATCAGCTTTTTCATGGTGAAAAAACTCCTTTCAATAATTTGGCCATGATTCACATGACCTATGCGGTAATATTATACCATATCTCCCGCGAAATTGCAACCGATTTTTGAGAAATAGACGAAATAATTTGTAAACAATCTATGGAAATTCCACCCAAGCCCCTGACTTTTGTCCACAAAAAAGGCTCCCCCGCCGCAGACACGCGTGGGGGAACCCGTGGGTTATTCCTTCTTTTTGGTCAGAGCCACAGCCGCCGCGGCCACGACCGGGAGGATCACAGCCCCCAGACTGCCCGTACAGCCGTACTTGGCGAGGATATCCTCCACAGCCTGCTCGGGGTCATCGACGGGCTCGTAAGGGGTCTCGGTCTCGGGGGGCACGGTCTCCCGGATCTCGGGAGGCCGGGTGGAGATAGGCGGCTCGATGGCGGGCTCGGTGGCGGGAGCCTGGGTCACGGGATAGTAGCCCTTGCAGTAAGAGAGCCATTCGTGCGCGTAGGCATAGGCCTCGTCCTTGTTGCGGAACATCCCCGCGAAGCAGATATCGAACTCACGGGCATTCTCGTCGCCGATCACGAAGTCCAGACGGATATTGTGGATGCGCCCCGCCCACAGATCGGAAAGATCCACGGGAATGAAGACGTATTCCTCATCCTCCCCGTAGAATTCCCCGTCGTAAATGCTCAAGGGGACGGTAAGACCGTTCGCAGGCTCCATAAAGTCTCCCGCGCAGTACCACAGAGTCCCGCCGTCGGCCCAGAAGTTCCGAAGCAGGATACCGAACACGGGGAAATCCCCCGCATCATAGGACCAGTGGGGCTTGGGTGTGAAGTAGACGAAGGAATTCGGATCGGCGGCCTTCACGCGCCAGGTGTTGTCCCCCAGCACCTCAAAGGCGCAGTTGTAGCCGTCCTTCATGTTGTAGGTATCGGGACTCCACAGAATGGCGGGCTGATTTGGGGGAACCGTTGAAGGCTCCAGGATATCGGTAAAGCCGAAGTCACAGTTCTCCTCCGCATCCTTGGAATCGCTTCCCACGGGGGCCGTTGCGTCGGCATCGCAGGTGCCGTACCGCAGGATGGTCAGCGCGGCGGTGCCGTCCTTGACCGACGAGTGCATCTGGATGCCCACGAAGAACTCCCCCGCGGGGTCCAGCTTCTCCAGAAGCGCGGTGGTCTCGGCACTCCCCGGGATAGGCGTGCCGTTGAGCTTCATCTCGTAGACAGAGCCATCCCAGGTGACCTCCAGGGTATAGATCTCACGGCCTTGGTTATCCCTTGGGGCGGTATTCCCGCCCGTACCCACGCTGACAAAGCTGCCGCGGGATTCTTCGGTGTTGGGATCGGTCAGGAAGGGAGTCATAGAGCAGATCCCGTCACCCTTACCGCGGATGAGGGTCATCCAGCCGCCGCCAAAGTCCAGCGAGCCGGGCACGACCTTCTCCTCGGTGGTCAGGGTCAGGGCGATCCACTGGTCGGCGTCAAGACCGCCGTCGTAGGAGTAGCCGTCCACGCGGAACTGCAGGTAGATGCCCCCCTTGACGGGCTGTGCCTCCTTGGACATGACCGAAAGCTGGGGGGTGAAGCCGGTGTAATCGGCGGGAACCACGGTAAAGCCCTCGGCGGTGTATTTGTAGCCCGCCTCGGGGCGGTAGTAGCACACACCGTCCCCGTGGTCGCAGGTATCGTCGCAGTATTCGTTGGCGAAGCGGTAGGTGGTCCAGTCCCCCTCCGCGGTGGCGGCCGAGGCTGTCAGGGCGGCGGCGGGGATCAGACCCGCCAGCAGGACGGCGCACAGAAGCGCGCAGAGCAGGCGTTTCTTCATATCCGTATGATCTCCTTTCAGAAAAGGTTGGGAGCAATTCTTTCTACCACCATTATAGCATACTTTCCTCCCCCGCGCAATCGGCATTTTGGCAAAAAAACGCACCTCCAACTGTGCAATACCACGAAAGAGCCCCTCCCGCCATGGAAAACGGGAGGGGTTACACGGGTGTAACGGGGGGTCATACTATTTTTCAAATAAAAGCTTGATTTGCATTTGCCCTCTCCGTCACGCCTACGGCGTGCCACCTCCCCCAAAGTGGGAGGCTTTTTGCCGAGCTTGATCGGCGGCTCTCCCTTTGGGAGAGCTCCCGCGAAGCGGGTG
>JAFULU010000239.1 GCA_017483125.1 Clostridia bacterium | reverse complement strand
GGACTACGTGTCCTGCTCTCCCTTCCGTGTGCCGATCGCTCGTCTGGCCGCCGCTCAGGCTGCTATCAAGAACAAGTAATTCTTGCTCTGTAGCGTAAAAGCATAACAAGTTCCCCTTGGTTGAGGGCTTCCTTGACCAAGGGGTTTTTGTTTTGTGGGGGATTTCGGATTTGGGTTTGGCGGGCTGTTCAATAGTGTGCCTTTGTCTACCCCTCATCCGTCGCCCGCCGCACTTGCTGGGCGACACCTTCCCCCAAGGTGGAAGGCTACCAGAGGAAACCGTCCTTTGTTTTATAACACGTAGAAAAACAAATATACGGGTGCAGGAGAGACGAGGGTCTCCTCTAAAAGCCTTCCCCCTTGGGGGAAGGTGTCGCCAGCTTCTGCGGCGGCGACGGATGAGGGGAAAGGAGCGGTTCTTAACCTGTTATACCGAAAAGCTACAGTTCCCCCTTACAAACACATTTTCCCCCATTTCCCCAATTTCTGTTGACAATTCCCCCAAAATATTATATAATAGAATCGGAACGAAACCACCCCCAAGGAGGACGCCATGCTGCAAGACCTTCATTCCCACACCTACTACTCCTTTTGCGGAAAGGACACCCCCGAGGCCATTGTGGAGGCCGCCATCGCGGGGGGACTGGACACCTTCGGCATCTCCGACCACAACTACGGCGTGGGTTACGCCCGCCACAGCGTCTTCTGCGCCACCGCCAACATGGAGCTGGACAACTACGAGCGCACCCTCCGCCGCTACTACGACCATATCAACCTCATCAAGGAAAAGTACGCGGGTAAGATCAACGTTTTGCGGGGTATCGAGCTGTGTACCCTCAAGAGCGAGCAGCACCCCAACTTCTCCCTGCCCGACGGCGCGGATATCTCCTACTTCGATTACTGCCTCATCGAGAATCTGGACAACCACACCTCCATCACGGGGGGCGACCTCTTCGCCTACGCCAAGCGGTGCGGGACTCCCCTTGTGGGCGTGGCCCATACCGACCTCTTCGCCCATATCGCCAAGCTGGGGGAGGATCCCCTGGACTACTTTACGCGCATGGCCGACCGGAATATCTTCTGGGAGATGAACGTCAGCTACGATTCCATCCACGGCTACCGCGAGCACAAATACTTCCTGGACTTCTTCGCCGACGAAGGAAAGCAGGAGATCATCCGCAAGTCGGGTGTCCGCGTCAGCGTGGGCTTTGACGGCCACCGCGTGGAGGACTACCTCCCCGACCGCGTGGCGGGCTACTGCAAGAAACTCACCGAGCTGGGCATCAAGATGCCCTTTGAGGAGTAAGCGATGAAACGGTTTTTTCTGATTTTGTTGGCGATCGTAACGGTCCTGGCGGCCTTCCCCGCCTGCACCCCCGAGACCCCGCCCGCGGATACCACCGACGGCGTGACCGAGGGGACCACCATAGGTGACACCGCCGAACAGCCCACCGAACAGCCCACCGAACAGCCCACCGAGGATGCCACCGAGGAAGCTACCGAGCCCGATACCGAGGAGGAGGTCGTTATGCCTGTGAAACCCCTTGAAATTTCGCAGAGATACTTCATTTTCCGCATCTGGAATTTCCAGATCCTCAGCCTTTCCGAGTTCAAGACCATCGTGGATACCGTGGCCGCCGACGGCTTCAACGCCATCAAGGTCCACATCCCGTGGTACCATGCCGAGAAGACGGCGGGGAACTACGATTACGCCGCCTTTGACGCCATGATCGACTATGTGGTCAAGGAAAAGGGCATGAAGGTGGCCATCTCCCTGGACATGACCCGCCGCAAGGGGGATCAGCTTCTGTCCGAGGAGGACATCATGCGGGACCCCGCGGGGAACCTCTGCATGGGCGGCTCGGTCACGGGTGACCGCCTCCAGATCTCCTTCAACTCCGAGAACGCCGTGGAAAAGTGCGTGGCCTTCTACAAGGACGCGGTGAAGCACTACGACGAGCGCTACGGCGACGCGGTGCTGTTCTACCTTCCCGCCTTCTCCCAGTACGCCGAGACCGAGTACTGGTGCACCAACGAATACGATTACTCCCACCACGCCAAGACCGCCTTCCGCGCCTTCCTGCAGGAGGCCTACGGGACGGTGGAAGCCCTGAATAAGGTTCTGGAGACGAACTACACCTCCTTTGATGAGGTGGAGCCTCCCTCCGCGGGATCGGGGGACAATTTCGGCAAGCTCTGGTACTCCTTCCGCCACAAGAGCCTCAAGGCCGTCATCGACCGTCTGGCCATGGCCCAGGAGGAGGTCACCGATCACACCAAATTCGCCATCCAACTGGGTTGCGTCTACGATACCGCCTCGGCCCTCCGCGGCACCTACGGCATCACCGAGCTGTGCGAGAATGTGGACGTCTTCTGGATGGACGACGGCCCCCTTATGGATCACCATTTCTCCATGGACTATATGCGCTCCTGCCTCCCCGAGACCGTGGAGCTGGCCCAGGAGATCGACGGCCCCCACCAGGCGGGTGCCACCCCCGAGCTGTACCTGGCCCAGGGCTTGACCTGCTTTGAGCGGGGATGCACCTACGTCAGCGCGGCCAACTGGGGCATGGATGCCGACTATCAGACCTACCGCCCTGTGTGGCAAGAGATCTCCTCCACCTGGCTGGGTGAGAATCCTCCCGCCGTGGTTCAGCCCAAGGAGGATACCCCTACGGTGGAGATCTCCCTGTCGGATCTGCTCCGCCGCCGCTCGGCCGAGTATTACATCGCGCAGTACCATAAGGCGGCTCCTGATGGGGAGTTCGTCTATATCAAGGTGGTGGACGACCTCACAAACGCCAAGCCCACCGAGCCCGCTCCCATGTTCAGCTTCCCCGGCGGCTACTCGGGCGAGCAGGGAAAGAACAATTGGTACTACCGCTCCCACGCCCGCAAGGGCATGACCGATATGACCTTCGACGCGGCCAACAACCGCTGGCAGGGTGACGCGGAGTTCTGCCTCATTTCCACAGGCTCCATGCACCCCGACACCGTGGACGCCGCTCTGGTCTTCAAGGCCCCCAAGGCGGGGACGGTCACCTGCCTCTACAGCTTCGCTTCGGCCTCGGATCAGGGGGACGGCGTGATCCTGTATGTCAAGCACAACGGTGAAAGGATCGAGGTCGGGAATGAAAAGAACGGCGGCCTCCTCGTCACCTACGGTTCCCCCGCCGACGGAGAGATCACCCTGACGGTGGCCGAGGGAGACGAGATCGCCTTCATCATCAACCGCAACGGCAGCAACGCCTTCGACGCCACCGACACCGCGGTGACCGTGGCCTATCAGTAAGTAAAAAAGGGGCGAAATGCCCTGTTATATAAGGAGAAATCACTATGGCAACCGAATACGGACTTCAACTTTTCAGTGTGCGCGACATCACCGGCAACGATCTGGAGGGCGCGCTCCGCGCAGTGGCCGAGATGGGCTACAAGTACGTGGAGTACGCGGGCTTCTTCGGGCACTCCGCCGAGCAGGTCAAGGAGTGGCAGGATAAGTACGGTTTGAAGTGCAGCGGCACTCATTCCGGCTGGGGCGAGCTGCTTCCCGAGAACATCGAGGCCACCATCGCCTACCACAAGACCATCGGCAACCCCCACTACATCATCCCCGGCGCGGATCTCTCCACTCTGGACAAGATCATCGACTTCTGCGCCGTCATGAACAAGGCCCAGATCCGTCTGGCCGAGGAGGGCATCTCCCTGGGCTACCACAACCACAGCCACGAGTTCGTGGTCATGCCCTGGGGCTCCACCATCCACTCCGAGCTGGAGAAGCGGGGCACCTTTGACTTTGAGATCGACACCTTCTGGGCCTTCAACGCGGGCATCGATCCCATTGAGACCCTGAAGCGCCTGTCGGGCCGCGTCAAGGTCATCCACCTGAAGGACGGCTTCAAGGGCGGCGCAGGAAAATCCCTGGGTCAGGGCGAGGCACCCGTTCTGAAGGTCCGCGAGTACGCCATCAAGAATAACATTCGCATGGTCGTCGAGAGCGAGGGTCTGGATCCCACCGGCCTCGAGGAGGTCAAGCGCTGCATCGATTTCCTGAAGGCGCAGGATTGAGAGAACGAGGGGAACGGCCTCCGGCGGCCAGAGAATCCCCAAAAGCCTTAAAAACAGAAAAAAAGGAGTCACTTTCGTGTGGAAAGTGACTCCTTTTTTTGGAAATTTTCATAAATGTATTGCAAAACGCCATACAATATGTTATAATACAGGCAGAAAGGTGGTGTAAGCCATGGCAACAAAGACCGCAAACGTGACAGCTCGTGTACAGCCCGAGATCAAAAAGCAGGCCGAGGAGGTACTGGAGCAGTTGGGTATTCCCGTTTCCGTACTGATTGATTCCCTCTACCGTCAGATCATTCTGACCAACAGCATTCCCTATTCCTTTAAGCTTCCGACCGTTGAGACCCGTGACACCATGACCGAGGAGCAGTTCCATGCCGCGATGGCGAAGGGACTGGAGGAGGCCAAGGCCGAGAAAGGAAAGGGAATTGACGACGCCTTCGCCGAGATCAATTCGGGCATTTGAATATGACCTACCAAGTAAAGCTGACGGATCACGCCATGGGGCAGATCAAGGAGACCGTGGGGTATATCTCCCGGGTGCTTCCGGAGCCCGAGGTGGCGCGGCGTTGGTCTGACCGACTCAAAAAGGAGATGGCCTCCTTGGATACCATGCCCCGCCGCTATCCTCTCGTGAATGAGGAGCCGTGGAGAACCGAGGGGATCCGCAAAATGCCCGTGGAGAATTTTCTGGTTTACTATTGGGTCAATGAGGAGACGCAAACGGTATGGATCACCGCCGTCTTGTATGGCAGACAGGACCAGGTATCCGCGTTGCGTCATATGCCCAAGGAGTAATAAAAGAGGAGTCACTTTCCCGCAGAGAGTGACTCCTCTTTTTTCTTTATCCATCAATGGGTTACACTATGATAACCCCCAGCAGCTTTTCAGGGGTATCCACCAAGGCCTTCGCCCCGTTTTCAATCAGAAAATCCTCATCCCTCAGCCCCCACGTCACCGAAATACACGGCATCCCGCAGTTCTCGGCGGTTCGGATATCCACGTCGGAGTCCCCGATATACACCGCGCTATCCAAGGTCACCCCCAGCTCCTTCAGGGCCTCGTATACCGTATCCGGCGCGGGCTTTTTCCGCACTCCGGCCCGTTCCCCGATGGCCACCTCCACCAGCTCCCCGAAGTACTTCTCGCAAAGCTTTTTGGTCGCGGCGTCGAACTTGTTGGACACCACCGCCACCCGGATCCCTCTCTCCCGCAGAGCGGTGAGCATATCCAGGATCCCGTCGTAGGGCTTGGTGTGATCCTCACAGATGGCGGCGTAGGTGGTCTTGAAATCAGCCAGAACGGCAAGGATGGTCTCCTCGTCTGTACCCGCGGGGACGGCGCGGCGGATGAGCATTTCCACCCCGTTGCCCACGAACAGGCGCACCTCGTCGCGGCTGCGGCGGGGCAGGGAATGACGCTCCAGGGCGGCATTGGTGGCGAGGTAGAGATCCTCCAGAGTATCCAGAAGGGTTCCGTCCAGATCGAAAACGGCGGTATGGTAGGGCATTTTGTCTCCTTATAAATATGCGCCCCCGCGCGGGGGTGTACGGGTTTGGATTTTGGCGTAAGTATGACCCGCCGCGGACAAGCCTCGGCGGGTCGGAAAAGTCCCTTGGGCAGGGGCTATGAAAGGGCTTTACGCGCCTGCGTTGGCCTCCTCGTCAGTCCAGGAGCGGAAGTCGGCGGGGGTGTACTCGGCGTTATCGTCGGTCCAGTCGTAGTAGCTCACACCCTCAAAGGTGTTGCCCATCTCAACGGTGGCCTCCACCTTGTCGACCCACTGGCAGTGGTTGAAGAAGACCGAGACGAACTTGCGGGGCATATCCACGGTGTAGGCGTCGGCCAGGCAGTAGGAGAAGGTGAACTCGGCGTTCTTGACAGAGCACTCCTCAAAGGCGAACTCGTCCAGAGTGGCGGAGCCGTAGCCCACGAAGCCCGCCATGTTGTGGAAGCCCGAGAGCTTGATGTTCTCCACGTGGCAGTTCATGAAGCCCAGCTGGCCTGCCATGTTGTGGCCCACGAAGCCCGCCAGACGGAAGGAGATGGGATGGCCGCCGTTTTCGCGGTCCTGGTTGTTGTAGTCTACCCAGCCGTCGGCGGTGAAGTTCTTGACGTAGCAGTTCTCAAACCAGATGTAGCCGTTGGTCTGCACGCCCACGAAGCAGCCCACGGCGCGCTCGTAAGCGGTAACGGTGGCGGTGTCGATGGTCAGGTTCTGGAAGGTCATGTCGGCGACGGCTACGCCCACGAAGCCCGAGCCCATCTCGGAGGCGGGAGTGCCCTGCTCGGGATCGTGATCCACGAACTTCAGGTTGGAGATGGTGTGGCCGTTACCCTCAAAGGTGACGCCGAAGAGGCCGTTACCGTCCAGAGGGATCCACTCGTAGCCCGACATATCAATGTCGGCGGTGAAGACGACGGTCATGTCGTCGAAGTACTCCATGTCCTCGTTGACAGCCTTGTTGAAGGCCATGAG